>JADFUZ010000018.1 GCA_015222295.1 Chloroflexota bacterium
CGCTGTTGACGCCAGTGCTCACATAAGGTAAATTCGTTCCGATGAAGGCTGTCATACTGTCTGGTGGGAAGGCGACCAGGCTACGTCCTCTCACCTGCAATACCCCCAAGATAATGGTCCCGGTGTTGAACCGCCCCTTTCTGGCGCATCTGGTTGATTACCTCAAGAGACATCAAGTTACGGAGCTGATTCTTGCCATGGGCGAGGTACCGGAGCAGGTCCGCGCCTATCTTGGAGTGGGTGGTGGCTTTGGTGTTGAGATAGCCTATTCGAGTGAGCAGTCTCCCCTGGGGACCGCCGGCGCAGTGAAGAACACGGAAGAGCTGCTGCGTGAGACGTTTGTGGTGTTCAATGGCGATATCTTTACGGATATCGACTTGACCGGCATGATAGAGTGGCACCGAAGGAAAGGAGCTATCGCGACTATAGCTTTGACCCCTGTGGATGATCCTACTGTCTACGGAGTAGTGGAGACTGACGCCAAGGACAGGGTCAGACGCTTCACAGAGAAACCAAGCCGGGACGAGGTGACCACCAATATGATCAACGCCGGCATCTACGTGCTGGAACCCAGTATTCTGACCTGCATCAGGCCCGGTGTGTTTACGATGTTCGAGCGTGATGTTTTTCCCTTGCTTCTGGAAAGAGGGGAGGCTATCTACGGGTTTGCATCACGAGATTACTGGATTGATATCGGCACACCGGAGAGCTATTTCAAGCTGAATGAGGATTTGCTCCACCGCCATATAGGTGCGAAGGGCCTGAGAGTCGAGCGGCAATGCTCTGTTCAACCCTCAGTTCGCATTGACGGACCGGTGCTGATTGGCGAGGGTAGCTGCGTAGGAGACGGTTGCGTCCTGCTGGGGCCCAGCATACTGGGGAAGGGATGTCGAATAGACGAAGGTGCTCTGGTGCAGCGGTCATTGTTGTGGGACGATTGCACCGTTGGCGACGGGGCTAGAGTCAGGAATTGCCTGCTGTCATCCTGTTGTCGTGTCGGACGTGGAAGTGCGTTAGACGGCTGTATCCTGGGGGACAAAGTAACGATTGGGGCCAACAACGAACTGCCTCAGGGTGTCAGAATATGGCCGGGAAAATGCATCGACGATCACGCAATCTCATTTCAGCCGTGGAGCAATCAGGAAGCAGCCAAGAAGCAGGGAATCCTAGACGTTGAATAGAAAGGTGACTACGTCTCCGTCGTTGATTACATAGTTCTTTCCTTCTACTCTGAGCAGGCCTCTTTTTCGGGCCTCAGTTATGGTCCCACATCTCTCCAAGTCATTGTAGCCAATTACTTCGGCGCGTATGAAACCCCTTTCCATATCAGAGTGTATCTTGCCTGCTGCTCTCGGTGCCGTGGTGCCACGCGGGATAGTCCAAGCTCTTAACTGATCTGAAGCCGTGGTAAAGAACGAGATAAGACCCAGGACACGGTAAGAGAGATCAATGACTTGCTCAAGCGCGGGTTGGGTGAGTCCCATGGCCTCACGGAACTCCGCCGCTTCAGTATCACTCAGTTGTTCCAGCTCTAGCTCCAGTTTGCCGCACAAAGCTATCGTCCCAAATTGAGGATAGGCGACCCTTATCTCGTCTTCCAAGGACGACGCTTGAGACAGTTGTGCCTCTCCTATGTTAAGGACAATCAGCATGGGCTTGGCCGTAAGAAACTGGTAGTGGGATAGGCTCTTGGATTCATCAGCAGCCAGGTCCTGCTGACGTATCGGTATATCCCGCTCGAGCGATTCGCTGAGCTTGTGCAGCAGACCTTGTTCCCTTAGATACGCTTCGCGGTCTGAATGCTGGGCTCCTCTCAAGGCTGTCTCCACTCTATCAAGCCTTCTTTGAATGATAGTCAAATCAGAGAAGGCAAGTTCCAGATCCAGTGTAGCTATGTCTCGCCTCGCGTCCAAGCTTCCCTCCGGGTGAGGAACTCTCGCGTCTTCGAAAAGCCGGACTACTTGTAGCAAGGCATCCGCCGCGGTCAGGTAGTTCAGGAGTTCTCCGCCTATTTCTTCTTTGCCCGAGGTCTTGAGTGGGCCGGCGATGTCCACGTAACTGACTTCGACAGGAGTGACTTTCTTGGGGTGAAATCTGTTTTCTAATGACAGTAATCGCGCGTCAGGGACTCTGGCCACGCCAACGTTAGGAACCAGTGACGTAGTATAAGTCCCGATTTCGGCCTTGCCCTTGGTCAGCACATCAAACACAGTCGTCTTGCCGCTCTTGGGCAGTCCAACGATAGCGATTTTCATGTCTCTTATCTTAGCATCCATTGCAGTTTCAGTCTTCAGAGGCAAGCGGTTGGCGCCGTGGTACAATACAACCGTGCTCTACATTCTGTACGGGAAAGATGATTTCTCTCTCCATGAAGCCTTAGAGCATATCAAGACGGGGTTGGGCGATAGGGAAATACTAGCCGCCAATACCGTCAGCCTTGATGGCCAGAGGCTAACGTCGGATGAGCTCAGCAATAGTTGCAATACTACCCCTTTCTTGTTGGCACACCGCTTGGTCGTAGTTCACGGGTTGATGGCACGCTTCGAGGTACAACGGGGCAAGTCGGCCCCTGGTAGAAAGCGTCACATTGTTAAATCTGGGGACCAGCAAGGGGAATGGCAGGACTTTGCGTCTTGTATTGAGCAGATGGCGCCGACCACCGTGCTGGTGCTGATTGATGGTGACCTGAAAGGACCTTGCCCCCTGCGGGACAGACTCTCTACGCTGGCTGAAGTGAAGAGCTTTCCTTTGCTGACGGGCAAGAGTCTAGGGTACTGGATAGCGCAACGAGTGAGTGGACATGGTGGCACCATAACCTCTCGGGCTGTGAGTTTGCTCGCTGACCTTATTGGTGGCGATTTGTGGACCATGGGAAACGAGATCCTGAAGCTCACTCTCTACGCTTCGGGACGGGCCATTGAGGAGAACGACGTCAGGGAGTTGGTAAGCTATGCGCAGGAAGCCAACATCTTTGCTCTGGTGGACGCGGTTCTTGAAGGCAGAGGCGCGGTGGCGCAGGTAGCGCTGCATCGACTTTACCAGGAAGGCGCTTTGCCAACCTACATTCTAGCTATGATAACCAGGCAGGTTCGGCTCATGGCATTGGCCAAGGAGTCGGGCTCAGAACTGTCAGCGCAACGGTTGCAGGACAAGCTGGGTTTGACCTCAGGCTACGCTTTGAACAAGGCGCTCAAGCAGGCCAGGATGTACAGTTTCGAGCACATAAGGCAGCTCTATGAAGAGCTTCTGCAGACGGATGTGGCCATCAAGACTGGCAAACGGGATGGAGGGTCTGCTCTGGAGCTTCTGATAGTGGAACTTAGCACCCGTCGAGTCTGAGCTTTGTGCGACGGAAAGGCCCCGACACCTGGGGCTCCTGCCCGTTGTCCTGTCATCGGGATTCTATGCTATGATAGCCACCATCGCTGCCTCAGTTGACGGTGAAGCGATACTCCCTCTGATGGGCGAAGTGTTGCCAGATGACAAGCGACGAGCTTAGACAGCTCTTTCTGGACTTCTTTCAGGATAGAGGGCACACGGTTATCCCCAGTTCGTCTCTGATTCCTCATGGCGACCCAAGCTTACTACTGACCACAGCTGGCATGGTGCAGATCAAACCCTATTACCTGGGTTTGGAGAAAGCTCCCAGCCCACGGTTGGCTTCTTGTCAAAAGTGCTTTCGCACCACGGACATAGATTCCGTGGGTGATAGTAGTCACCTCACCTTCTTTGAGATGCTGGGTAACTTCAGCGTGGGTGACTATTTCAAGAAGGAGGCTATTGCTTGGGCGCTGGAATTCGCGACGGGATACCTGAAGTTGCCTGTGGAGCGACTATGGGCGACTATCTACCTGGATGATGATGAGGCGTTCACTTACTGGCAAGAGGTTGGGATCCCCGTTGGGAGGATATTGCGATTTGGAGAGGACGACAATTTCTGGGGTCCGGCTGGTGATTCGGGACCATGTGGACCGTGCAGCGAACTGCACTATGACATGGGTGAAGAACACGGCTGCGGCCGACCTGAGTGCAGGCCTAATTGCGAATGCGGTCGCTATTCGGAGATATGGAATCTGGTGTTCACTCAATATGACCAGAAGCCCGATGGCAGTCGTGCTCCTCTGCCCAGGCCAAACATCGATACTGGAATGGGCATGGAAAGAACTGCGGCTGTGGTGCAGGGGAAGTCTTCAGTTTACGAAACGGACCTCTTTTGGCCCATCGTTCAGGAGGTATGCCGGTTGGCGGGGAAAAGCTATGGTTCCAGTGCGGAAGTCGACCGGGCTGTGAGAATCATCGCGGAACATTGCCGTGGCGTTGCCTTTCTCGTCGCCGACGGTGTCTTACCGTCCAACGAAGGCAGGGGCTACGTTCTTCGTCGAATACTGCGTCGGGCTTCTCTCTTTGGGCGAAGACTGGGGCTCGTGGAGCCTTTCCTTGGCATAGTATCCAAGGTAGTAATCGCGAAGATGGGGCATGTGTATGCTGAATTGGCCAGCAACGAAGGTTTGATCAGAGAAGTCATGAGGGGGGAAGAGGATAGATTCATTTCCACTCTGGATACGGGCCTTGGCTTGGTGGAAGACCTGATCGACGAAGCTCTGAGCCAGGACCGAAACTTGCTGGCCGGGCACGAGGTATTCAGACTCTATGACACTTATGGCTTCCCTCAAGAACTGACCGCCGAGATTGCCAAGGATAGGGGGTTGTCCGTCGACATTGAGGGTTTTCAGGCTGAAATGGAGAAGCAGAGGGAAAGAGCTAGGGAAGGGACCAAGTTTGTTGCGGCCGTTTCTGACGCAGTCTCTGTGGGCGGGAATGGCGAAGCTGCCCAGGTAGAGTTTGTTGGTTACGAAACGACCACTTCCTGGTCCAAAGTGATCGCGTTGAGAACCAGGGGGCAGTCTGTATCAGCGGCTCATCAGGGGGATGAAGTGGACATAATCCTGGACAAGACTCCCTTCTATGGAGAAATGGGAGGTCAGGTAGGGGATACCGGTGAGATTAGGGGGAGTGGGGGCAAGATCGGAGTTATGAATACCGTGAGAAGCCTCTCCGACACGACTGTTCAGCAGGGGAGGGTTGTGGATGGGATTATGTCGGTGGGGGACCAGGTGGAGGCAGAAATCGATGTTGCCCGTCGGCTAGACATCGCTCGCAACCATACGGCTACGCATCTTGTTCAGGCTGCTTTGCGGGCGATCCTGGGCGGTCATGTATACCAGAGAGGTTCATTAGTGGAGCCGAGTGGGTTCAGGTTTGACTTCTCTCATCTGGCAGCTATCACTGAAGAGGAGAAAGCTCAGATTCAGAGGTGGGTTAACGAGAGAATACGGGAGAACCTGTTGTTGAAGACGAGGTTCGTTCCCTACAAACAAGCCATCGGCGAAGGCGTTATTGCCCTGTTCGAAGAGAAATACGGAGAGACGGTTCGGATAGTGGAAATCGGTAAGCCGGCAGTGAGCAAAGAGCTGTGCGCGGGCACTCACTTAGCATCAACGGGTGAAATTGGCCTCTTGTTGGCAGTCAGTGAGAGTAGTATTGGGACCGGGCTGCATCGTATCGAAGCGGTAACTGGGAGGGGTGCCGAGTCGTTGATTGAGCGACGTTTCTCCAGTCTGCAAAGCGCGTCGAGAGAAATGGGTGCTGTGCCGGAGGAGCTTCCAAGCAAGGTAAGGAGCCTTGCCACTGAGCTGGCAGCGGAGCAGAGGCGCTCGTTGTTCTTGGAAAGGGAGCTGGCACGTAGAGTTGCCGAGTCTTTGCTGAGTGAGACGAAGAGGATAAACGGAGTGACAGTTGTGGCTGCTGAAGTCCCGTCACTGACCATGCCTGTCCTGAGGGAAATGGGCGATGAATTGCGAAACAGCCTGGGGAGCGCGATCATAGTTCTGGCTTCGGTCTTTGGTGGGAAGCCGCGTTTCCTGGCCATGGTTACGCCTGATTTGGTTGCCAAGGGGTTTCATGCTGGGGAGATTGTGAGGCGGGTGGCCAAGGCCACCGGGGGTAGTGGGGGAGGCAAAGCGAGCATGGCCCAGGCAGGTGGCAGAGATGTCCAGAAGGTCAACGAAGCCTTGAGTCTGGTTGAGAGTACCATTATCAGTCATCCGGGTGAACGTAGTGAGGTGTAGATTGCGCAGCCTGGGAGTGGACGTTGGGTCAAGGAGAACAGGGGTGGCAATGAGCGACCCGCAAGGAATATTCGCACTGCCCCTGACCGTGATCGAGCATGACAGTTATGACAGGGTTCTGGGTGATATTGCGAGGCTGGTTGAGGAATATGAAATCCAGCGCGTCGTAGTCGGGTTGCCCTATTCCTTGAACGGTGATCTTGGTCGGCAAGCTACTGAAGTGAAGGCTTTTGCCGAGAGGCTTTCGCGGCTCACGGAGGCCGATATCCAGCTATGGGATGAGCGGCTCTCAACCGTAGCTGCCGACCGCTTGATGGATGAAGCCGGTACCAGGCGACGAAAGAGGAAAGGACACAGGGATGCTATCGCGGCTGCGGTTATCCTTCAAGGGTTTCTTGACAGCCAGGTGCAGTCTTCTCCCATAACGTAGCTATTGGTCGACCTGGCAGCTAGGCTAATGATATCTACCTTGCTATGAGCCGTCTCTGCACTTGATTGGAAATCCTGTAATGATCATTAGATTCCCTTTCGTGTCACCAGCGAATTGGACAAATCCGCAGCCACCTGCGGTAGCTGTGCAGGAGCTGTGTTACAGACGAGTGCAAAGAGGAACCGAGCCATTCAGTTGAGA
>JADFUZ010000019.1 GCA_015222295.1 Chloroflexota bacterium
AGTCTCGTGGGCTCGGAGATGTGTATAAGAGACAGTGTCAGCCCAGCTTGGCAGCTTCGTGTCTGACTAGAACCCGGATTCTTCGGTGAATGTCCAGAGCATGGGATATGTCTTTGCTTCCAGACACCCAGTGGAACCAGCCTCTATCTTCCCTGCCACCGCTGGCCTC
Organism: Chloroflexota bacterium; assembly: GCA_015222295.1. GTDB lineage: Bacteria > Chloroflexota > Dehalococcoidia > GIF9 > AB-539-J10 > JADFUZ01. The sequence continues at coordinate 170 of JADFUZ010000019.1, forward strand.
ACTTTCTCTCACTGCGAGTTCCACTGCTCGGCGCTTGCCAGTCTGCCAAGCTTCCAGAACACCCCATAGGTCATCCAGCCTGGTGGACGCCAAGCTAATAGTGCAGTAGGGTAGGGCATATTCATTGGCGTTAAAGGCAATAGCTAGACCGCCGGCCCTGTCAACCGCCTGAAGCATCCTGGCATCAGTGATGCTATCCCCCACTACTACCCACTGTGAAAGCGGCTTCGCTGTCACGGACGCGAAGTCCTCCAATGCCTCTACCTTGCGCCGTCCACCTACCGGCTTCACCTCGGCCAGGATTCTCCCCGAACTTGTCCGAGCCAGGTCCCGCTGGTAGAAGCGATCCAGATGCTGCTTTATTTCAGCGTCGTCAGATAGGGTTGCCATCCGTTCTTCCGCTTGCCCTAGCAAAGCGAAATCCCGGTTGCTCAGCAACTGCCGAATCCGGTCCAGAGGAAAGTGGGTGCAAGCCACGTTCTGCGACGCGATTCCCAGCCTTTGCGTCACAGAGAGGGCATACTGCTCATAGCTGGTGCTGATACAGAAGATCTGCCATTTCACAGATTTGAGCCTGGAGATCAATTCCAAAGCGCCACTGGTCAGTCTAGACCCTTGTCCCATAGCAGTGATTTGTTCTTCCGTTATTCCATGATAGGCCAGGAAAGGAGCCGTGAGTGCCAGAGTATCACCAGGCTCGTAGTCCTTCCTGCCTTCCAGGGTTGCCAGGTCGTCGTATCTGCTGATGACTTCGAAGGTCTTGCCGCCGGTGGGGAACAGCTTCATCAATTCGTAGGCGTTGTCCTGGGGAGCCAGAGGGCCTTCAAGGTCAAAGCATATTAGCTTCATGCCAGCCTTATCTCCTGTTTTTCCCTACTTATGACTGGGATTGCTCTGGGGGCTGTGCACTTGCTCGTGACAGAATGGAGTTGGCTACTGCTTCTTCATCCTTCGCGGCGAGCCAATCGAGGCAATCCCGTCGGTCACCGCTTTGTCCACCCTATCGCTGAGATCATATCCGCCCGTTGTCCTGCCTTGTGCGTCAACTATCCTGCCATCCCTGATGCTGATTTCGCCTCGACCAAGTGCCTGCAGCGTGAAGATGATGAGAGGGAATTCCCGGGCAAGCTCATGCCTGCGGATAAGCTGAAAGAGCATTTCTCTGTCACCGTTCTGCCAGTATCGGTAGAAAGGCCTGTCCTTGATAGGGAAGACACAGTAGCTGACCACGGGGCCTCTGTCCAGGTCAGGGGTCACGAGGTGCATCATTGCACCGGCTTGTCCGACTTGGCCTTCTATGAGCTTCCAGATCACCTCTTGCCAGCTTCCGGTTGGTCCTCCAGGAGGCGCGGGATGGAGATTAATCATCGCGTATTCCTGACATAGAGCTTGTCCTACAATAAGCATGTACCCAGCCAGAACACACAAGTCGGGAGCGAAGCCCCGGATCCTCTCGCCAAGCTGTCTATCATACTCAGGGCGATAGTCTTCCGTACCTTGTGTTGAAGCTCGGAACTTCCTATGGGAGAGACAAACAAGGGGCAGACCGTAGCCGCGCACCAACTCAAAGAAGAGATCGCTCTGCCGAGATTCGCCGGGCTCCCGGTTGCTGAACACGAAGGCAATTCTTCCTTTGATCTCCCCGTTGCGGATTTCCTCCTGCACGGCCTGCAAGAGCTGCCGCGCGGCCTCGTCTCTTCCCGTAGAAAACCAGCCGATGTTCAGCAACGGCATTTTCTCACTTTGGCCCACGTACTGGCCAAATGGACAAGTGGGCTAGACCTGTGCCCCGATATTCTGCCTTGAGACAGGCACTCGAGAAAGTCAGCAGGACCAGCGAATTCGGCCATCTCTACATAGGCCCTGCCAATCTCGGCTGCAGTGTGGGCATCGCTCCCTGCGCTGGCAGCTTTCCCGTATCTCGCTGCCAGGCGCTGTGCCTTGTCTAGACTCCGCGCCAGAGGAGTACGGGCGTTGAAAACCTCCACTATGTCAATCTGCGATAGAATCCGCGGTGATAGCAGCGTGTTCGAATTCCGCAAGGGCCAGTATCCGAAAGGATGGGGAATACCAACCAGCCCACCCTGCCGCTTGATCATGGATATGGTTTCCTCCGGGGGCAATCCCTTAGGAATCTCCTCGCTCAAGAAGAACGCCAGCAGCTCTCCTGCGGACGTCCTGACTTCCTCAGCGACAATCACCCTGAAGGGAGCCAGAGCCCTCAGCTTCAAGGCACCGGCGATGGTGTTATGATCGGATACGGCGAGACAGTTGACGCCCATCTCGAGACAGCGGTCCACTACCTGAGGAAGAGCGGTGCAGCAGTCTCCAGAATAGCAGGTGTGCATATGCAGGTCAGCTCTTATCACCCTGCCTTCTCCAAATACTCGCGTGTGCGAGTGTCAACCCTTATAGTGTCGCCGATATTGACAAAAAGGGGAACCTGCACAGTGACGCCGGTTTCTAGTCTTGCCGCTTTGGTGGCCCCGGTGGCTGTATTCCCCTTGAATCCAGGCTCGGTGTACGTAACCTGAAGCTCCACAGCAACAGGCAGTTCCACGCTGACGACTTCGCCTTTGTGGGTCAGAATCTCAATGTTTAGCCCTTCCTTCAGGTAGTCGATGCCATCTCCCATCTGTGCAGCGTTCAGAGTCATCTGTTCGTAGTTCTCATTATCCATGAAGTAATACAGATTCCCGTCGTTATAGAGATACTGGACTGGTCGGTGTTCCAAGAACGCGGGAGCGAACTTTTCGTTGGCCTGGAAAGAGCGCTCAATAACATTCCCGCCCCGAATGTCACGAAGCCTCAGCCGGATCTGAGCTGAGCCTCGCCCCATTTTAATATGGTGATATTCGATGACGTAATATATTTTCCCGCCCAGCTCTATGGCGATTCCCTTTCTCAATTCCCCAGCATCAATCATTGGATGACCTCCACGGTTTTCTCTGACTCGGTAAGCACTCTGACTCTGCCTTTCTCCAACACAACTACGTCCTCAATCCTACAGCCTCCAAATCCTGGGACGTAGATCCCAGGCTCTATTGTGAAGACCATGCCGTCAATCAGCAAATCGGAGGAGTTGGGACCAATTCTCGGCGCCTCGTGTACCTCCAGTCCAACACCATGCCCCAGACCATGACCAAAGGCTTCACCACGGCCACCTTGCTCAATAATGGTTCGAGCCAACTGGTCTGCCTCGGCACCCGTCAGCTTCGCTGTTATTTGTCGTATGCCCGCGAGCTGGGCTTCCAAGACAACTCTGTGAATCTCCGCCAAAGCCTCGTCGGCTCGACCCAAACACAACGTGCGGCTGAAATCGCTGCAATAGCCTTCGATCCTGGCTCCCATGTCGATAATCACTGCTTCGTTTTGACCAATCACTCTGTCCGAGGGCTTGGCATGAGGCAGAGCTGCATTCGGGCCGGATGCTACAACCAGGTCAAAAGGTACCCCTTCACTGCCCCCTTCGCGGAGGAGGTTCTCTATTTCCCAAGCCAGGCTCTTCTCCGTGGTGCCAGGATGAATTGACGTTCTTGCTTGTTTGAAAGCAGCATCAGTCAAGTTCGCTGCCTGAACAATAAGCTCCAGTTCCCCGGGCTCTTTTGTGCTACGAAGGTGCTCGACTAGACCAGTTCTGGGTATAAGTTCAAGGTTTAGCTGCTTAGCTCTTATCGCGTGCTTGAGCTGTCGATGAACGGCGAAGCAAATGTGGTTTGCCTCAAAGCCCAGGCTATGCCACCCCAAGCTGGATACCAACTGAGGAAGCCAATCGTGCAGGTCCCCCTCAGTCCGGGTGATTTCAAGATTCCTCGTCTCATGTCCAGCCTGCTCTATGTAACGAAAGTCAGTGGCTAGAATTGCGTGCTTATGCGAAACCAGCACTGCGCCTGATGAGCCAGTGAATCCTGAAACGTAGCGACAGTTCACTGGCTTAGAAACCAGAAGCCCGTCCAGTCCCTCTCGGGCAATGACCCGCCGCAGTTTGTGCAATCGATCTACTGGCAACTCACTCCCTTTCTGCTTCGACCGACTCCAGTTCCGAACGCGCCACCTGGTATCCGCAGACAACACATTTTGCCAAACCCCTTCTGTAAGAAACGAGAAGTTTCCCGCACTCGGGACAGGGTACGGAAATCGGTCTGTAGCTTGTGGCGAATTTGCACTGGGGATAGTTGCTACAGCCGTAGAACAGCCGCTTTCTCTTGGTGACCTTCTCCACCAGGTCAGAGCCACATTGCGGGCAAGCAACGCCGGTCCTAACTAAGAAGGGCTTCGTAGTCTTGCATTCGGGATAGCCACTACAAGCGACGAACTTCCCAAAGCGGCCCAGCTTGATGACCATCGGCCGCCCGCAGTTGGGGCAAGTCTCCCCGGCCGGCTGTGTCATGTCAACCTTGTCTACATCGAGCGAGGCCTTATGCAGCATGTCTTCGAACGGCTGGTAGAAATCTCGCAACAGAGATACCCATTCCTGCTGGCCCTGTGCTACTTCGTCCAGCTGTTCTTCCATCCGCGCGGTGAACCCAAGATCGACAATCTGAGGGAAATGCTGCGTCAAGATGCCATTCACAATTTCCCCCAGATCAGTAGGAAAGAACCTCCCAGCTCGCTTGCGGACATAATCCCTTTCTTGGATAACGGATAGGGTAGGAGCATAGGTGCTGGGACGTCCGATACCCTTCTGCTCAAGATCCCTTACTAACGTTGCCTCTGTGTACCGGGGTGGTGGCTGAGTGAAGTGTTGCTCCGGGAAAGTCCCCCAGTAAGCCAGGCTATCGTTCTCTTTCAATTGTGGCAAGGGAGCGACAACTTCTCTTCGTTCGTCTTCGTCCTTGGCTTCGGCATAAACGGCAAGGAAACCAGGGAAGGTGAGGATGGAACTTGCAGCCTCAAGAAGATAACCTGGCTGCTGCACCAGTCTCGCCCCAATCTTCACGCTGGTTGCGTCGTATGAAGCTGAGGACATCTGGCTTGCGACCATGCGCTTCCAGATAAGCTCATACAGTCTGCACTGGTCCGAACTGAGGAACTGCTTGACGTGCTGTGGTACGCGAGAGACCTCGGTCGGGCGAATTGCTTCGTGGGCTTCCTGGGCCCACTTGGTTTTCTTGGCGAAATGCCGTGGTTTCGGCGGCACGAACTCCTCCCCATAGTTACCTGCGATGAACTGTCTAACTTGAGCTATGGCGGATGCAGCAACTCTGGTCGAATCAGTGCGTATGTAGGTGACGAGCCCCACCGATCCCTCTTCACCAAGAGCCAATCCCTCATAAAGCTGCTGGGCGACTGCCATGGTACGCTTGGCGGTGAAGTGCAGTCCTGTCTCTTATACACATCTCCGAGCCCACGAGACTGTCATAAATGAAG
>JADFUZ010000150.1 GCA_015222295.1 Chloroflexota bacterium
AGAATGATCTTGACCTCCACGGGCATGGGCAGCGGTCTCAACGCCTGAGGGGCAATGAGGCCGAACTGCTCGTAGGGCTCCTCGATGCAGACCTCCTTGGTCTTGATGGCCCGCTTCAGTGCCGGCCAGACGCCGGGGTTGGTCAGAACATCCGTGGCGTTCAGCAGCAGGTACCCCCCATTGGCCAGTTGCAGGGCTCCCGGCTTCAGCATGGTGTGGTCGCTGATGTAGCCGCCCAGAAGGAAACGCCTCTCGGTCTTGCCAAACAGGTTCGCATAGTTGGGATTGGACTCAATGACCACCGGCGGTCCTTCGGTCCGGCTATTATCGACAAACAGGTTCACCTGGAAGGGCAGAAAGGGGTCTTCCCCGCGCTTGATATGGCTGGCGGGCATGCCCAGGACGGTATCCCCCTTCTCCTCCTCCTTGAATATGTCCACATTGTCCACCGTGTACGCTTTCAGGTCGCCGAGGTACCCGACTATGCGTTCGTAGCCGCTGTACTTCTTCGTCAGGCTGTCGAAGAGCCGCGATATGGTGAAGCTGGCTATGGACCTGTCGTTTTCCTGCACCTTCTCCGCTGTTTCCCTGTCCGCGTCCTGAGCCATTTCCAGAGTAGCTTGTAGCTTCTTCAGCAGCTCGGCGCGGGTCGCCTCCAGCTTCTTGCGCACCGGCTCCTTGAGTGCCAGGAAATCCTCCTGAGTCATCGGCTTACCCTTGGCCAGGGCAACCAGGACTGCTCCCATCGGCGACATTTGAATGGCGAAGCCCTTTTCGTGTGCCTCGCGCTTCACCTCGTCAAACAGCTTCTGCTGCCGCCGCTGGCTCTCCTCCGCGATGCTCTTCCTCTGCGCCTTATAGTCTTCGCTGGAGAACGCCTTGACCAGGTCCTTCTTGAGCTTCTCCAGCAGGTTGCTCACGCCATCCCGGAACTCCCTCCCTTTTCCCCGGGGCAATTCCAGGATCTGGGGGCGGTCAGTATGAGTGAAGTTGTGGATATAGCACCAGTCATCCACGCGGTAGACTTCACCCTGGGCTTCCTTTTCCTTGATCAGCCTCTGGATGTATGCCTTCGCCACCGAGGTCTTTCCTGTGCCGGTGAGACCGGCCAGGTAGATGTTGTAGCCGTCACGGTTCATGGACAGGCCGAACTCTATGGCGCGTATGGCCCTGTCCTGGCCGATAAACTCGTGCAGCGGCGCCAGGTCCTTGGTGCACTCGAACTCAAACACGCCGGGGTCACAGCGCCAGCGCAGCTTGTCCGCCGGCACCTCATACTTGCTCATATCCATCATTCGCCTCCCTCCTTCGTCTTACGTCGCTTGATTCCCCATCACCCATTACGCCCATACCACCTGCGTCCCGCAGTCTCAAGCAATTATACCCCTTCGACGAACCCGTTGACCAAATGCGGCGTTGCCGTCTGCGCGGGAATATGCCATTATTAGCACCGCCAAATCCGTGACGGTTTCGCCGCAAGGCCGATAAGGCAACACAACCCGGGAAGTCCTATGCTGTGCGCCGCACGGCAGTCGAAGGAGGCGATAGATGGATAAGCTGGAGGTCCTGCGCAGGTGCGAGATGTTTCGCGACCTGAATGCCGAGCAGCTTGCCGTGGTGGGGAGCTTGTGCACCTCTCAAATATTCGAGGCAGGGGAAATCATTGGCAAGCAGGGTAGCAAACTGGACAATATCTATGTCATTGAACAGGGTGCGGCAGGAATAATCCTGGAGGTAGGGCCCCTGTCCCAGCGCCAGGTCCAGGCCGCCTCCAACTACGACGTAGTGTGCTGGTCAGGAATAGTCGAGCCACATATCTGCACGGCCACGGTGAAGGCGCTGGAAAAGACCAAGGCCCTGGTGTTTAACGGAAAGGAACTCTGCGACCTGTGTATCCCCCACCCGGAGATAGGCTGCCAGATATGCCGCGCAGTAGCCCAGATAGTCGGCAAGAGACTGCGCCAGGCATATACCCAGTTGCTCGGCGTTAGCTCTCAGGACTGACCGGGCACCCAACGACGACGATATTGCAGACGCCCCGTGAAACGGGGTGGGCGTTTGCCCGCAAGACCCCTGGTGGTCATTCCCGCCAGTCTGACTGCGACAGGGCTGAAGCGAATTGCAACGAGATATGAACGGGAAAAACAATCACGTATAGCAAAGGAGTCTGAACATGGACGAAGAGAAAATCATTACCTCAATGATGGACGAGAAAAGGGTTTTCCACCCTCCCAAGGCTCTCAGCGAGAAGGCGTACATAAAGAACCTGGACGAGTACCGCAAAATCTACCAGCGCTCCCTCGCTGACCCCGAGGGCTTCTGGGGTGAACTGGCTGAACAGCTCGACTGGTACCAGAAGTGGGACCGGGTGCTGGTCGAGGATTTCAAAGAAGCCCAGCACGAATGGTTTGTCGGCGGTAAGCTGAACGTGTGCTATAACTGTGTCGACCGAAACCTCAAGACGTGGCGGAGAAACAAGGCCGCTCTGGTCTGGGAGGGAGACATCGGTGACAGCAAGACGCTGACATACCAGGAGCTGTACTACCACGTATGCAAGTTCGCCAACGTATTGAAGAAGCACGGCGTCAAGAAGGGTGACCGCGTTACCATCTATCTCCCCATGATTCTCGAGCTACCGATCGCACTGCTTGCCTGCGCCCGCATTGGAGCCACACACAGCGTGGTCTTCGGCGGTTTCAGCGCCGATGCGCTCAAGGACCGGATACTGGACTGCGCCAGCAACGTGCTCATCTGTGCTGATGGTTACTACCGCAGCGGCAGGATCATCAGGAGCAAGGACAACTCGGACGAGGCACTCCAGGCCTGTCCTGACGTGAAGGATGTCATCGTGGTCAAGCGTGTGGACGTTGGAATCAACATGGAGGCCGGGCGCGACTACTGGTGGCACGACGAGATGGCCGCTGAAGACATCAAGCCCCACTGCGAACCGGAGGTCATGGATGCTGAGGACCCGCTGTTTATCCTGTACACCAGCGGCAGCACGGGCAAACCCAAGGGAGTGCTTCATACCCAGGCTGGTTACCTGCTGTACGCCTACCAGACCTTCAAGTGGGTATTCGACGTCAAGGAAGAGGACACCTTCTGGTGCACCGCAGACATCGGCTGGGTTACCGGACACAGCTACATCGTGTACGGGCCACTGGCGCTTGGCGCCACCGCGGTGATGTTTGAAGGAGTGCCGACCTATCCTCATCCCGACAGGTTCTGGGGCATTGTGGAGAAGTACCAGGTGAG
>JADFUZ010000151.1 GCA_015222295.1 Chloroflexota bacterium
ATTCTCTCTTTTGGGGTCAGTTCGGGACAGCGTTCCTGATAGACTGCAAGACTGCTGGCGCAGGGAAGAATATCCTGTTCGATGCGGCCACCTGTGCTGAACCCATCCTTCACAACATGAGAATTCTGGGCCTTGACCCGAAGAAAGACATAGATATGGTGGCCATATCGCACTGTCATTTCGATCACACCGGCGGGCTCGTGGGAGTGCTTAGAGAGGCCGAGAAGAAGGACATTCCCATAATTGCCCATCCGGACGTGTCCAGGACAGTCGTGTTGATGGAATCATATCTCTGGTCGGTAGGGCTGAATACGGAGAATAGCAAGGAGGGCATTGAGCAAGCGGGCGGCAAATGGATTCTGAGTAGAGATCCGTTGAAGCTCGCACCCGGAGTATTGACGAGTGGAGAAGTCGAGAGGAAATTCGAGAAGAAAGTAACTTTGGATTCCTACAACCTGGAAGATGGCAGGCTGGTGAAGGATGAGATACTGGATGATATGGCTTTGTACTTCGCCACAGAAGAGGGGCTGGTGGTAGTCTCGAGTTGCTCCCACGCGGGGATCGTCAATATGGTCATGCAGGGCACAAGATTGACCGGGGACAAGCGCGTGAGGGCTGTGATAGGAGGGTTTCACCTGCTGGATGCTGACAGGGAGAGAGTGGAACTGACCGTTAAGACTCTGAAGGACATGGGGGTGGAGAAGGTATATACTGGACACTGCACTGGCCTGAAAGCCGAGGCTGCTTTTCTTGATTCTTTCGGGGATAGGTTTGAGGAGCTCTACAGCGGTAAGGTCATCAAGTTCTAGACGGAACGTAGCTTGTGGCGCGAAGAAGAGGCTGAGTCGAAGCCAGTAGGGTCCGTTCTGCCCGGGAGCGGACCCTACTCATTGCGTTACTGACAGGTCGGGCGCCAGGCGTTCTTCTTGAGGAAACCCCATCGAAAAGCCGCCACAGCTATTGACAAGTTCTCAGGCAAGGATTATCGTTGTATGACGATGCATAACACCACGATGTAGTTACAGAAGGGAGGTGAGTGCCTATCGACCATTGATTTGTGACAGCGCCGCATCAGTCGTGCGTAATGACACAAGTAGCAAGAGGGAGGTGACGCAGTATCGAGAACAGCACAGATCTTAATTGAGCATGTCTAATCAAGGGAGGTGAAAAGAAGACATGACAACGACGTTAGTAATTATAGTAGCACTTGCCATATATGTTGCTGTCTACTTGCTCTACGGTAGACGCGTCGCGCGGGATATCGTGAAGATAGACCCGAAGAGAGAGACGCCAGCACATAGGCTCTATGACGGGGTTGACTACGTGCCCGGGAGGTGGCCGGTGGTATTTGGCCACCATTTTGCCTCCATAGCGGGTGCGGCTCCCATAGTGGGGCCAATCGTTGCTATGGCATGGGGATGGGTTCCCTGTATCCTGTGGGTATGGTTTGGGAACGCCTTCATAGGAGCCATACACGACTTTCTGGCATTGACCTCTTCTATCAGGTATGATGGCAAGTCCGTGCAGTGGACGGCTGGCGAGGTGATGAGGCCGCGGGTTTCCTTCATATTCTCGATTTTCGTTTACCTGGCCATGATTCTGGTGGTGGCGGCGTTTGCCAACGTCATAGCAGGTATCTTTGTCTCGACCCCGTCTGTGTCGACAGCCTCATTGCTGTTCATCGCAATTGCACTGCTCATAGGCTACTTGCTATACCAGAAGAAGCTGAGCCTGGTGTGGATGACCGTGCTGGGCCTGGCGCTGCTGGCGGCAGCCATTGTCGGCTCGGGGTACATTCCCCTGGTCCTGGGCAAGAGCTGGTGGCTGCTTATCCTGTTCTTCTACATCATAGTGGCTGCGAGCTTGCCGGTAACGACACTGCTGCAACCCAGGGATTATCTGAATGCCTATATCCTGTGGTTTGGCCTGGCCGTAGGGGGTATAGCCTTCATAGGTCTTGCTGCTCCCATGAGCTGGCCGAGTTTTACCTCTTTCAACGCCAATGCAATCGGAGGACTGCCTTCGCCGTTCTGGCCCACCGTCCCGTTGGTGATAGCCTGCGGTGCCCTGTCGGGATTCCATTCCATAGTTGCCTCCGGGACAACATCGAAGATGCTTGACACCGAATCGCACGCTCTGAGGATAGGATATGGTGGGATGCTGACCGAGGGATTTCTCTCCACTCTTGTGATCGTGGCAATGGGAGCCTTCGGGCTGAGTTTCATGGTGTCAGACGGAGGTTTCGCTTCCACATCTGCTGCAGCACAGGCGGTCAGCGGGGGCCTGGGGGCCTGGAATGTGCCCAAGCTGGCCCTGTTCACTACCAGTTATGCGCAGGGGGTGAACGCAGTACTAGGGATCCCCATAGCTATAGCTGCGTTGTTTGCCTCGTTGTGGGTTTGCTGCTTCGCTCTGACCACGCTTGATACCACAAATCGAGTCGGGCGGTTCGCGTGGGTCGACATTCTCACGCGTGGCGTGCCAAAAGAGGCAGGCAGGAAGACTTCAGTTTTCAAATTCTTCACCCACAGATGGGTGGCTTCCACCATAGCAGCGGGTCTTGGCATATGGCTTGCCACCAGTTCAGGGGCGTTCTCCGCACTGTGGGCAGCTTTCGGGGCAGCCAACCAGATGCTGGCATCGCTGGCCCTGATGGTTACCGGAGTGTGGGTCGCCAACGTGCTCAGGCCAAGCGGACGCAAGAGCCTTTTTGCCTTAATCCCGGCTGGTTTCTTGTGGATAACCGTTATGGCGGCAGGCATATGGTATATCGCTGTCAAGGCTGGCAGTGGAGCTACACTGGCCATACTGGCTGTGATGTTAGTCCTGGCTTGTTACCTGCTGTATGAGTTTGTAATTGCCATGAAGAAAGGTCCCAAGAAAGCTGCGTGAAACTCCAGTCCCTTTGGGTCTTCTTAAAGGATTTTGGCCGCGGACTGAGATCCAAGTCCACGGACTATGTTGGGTTCGAGCTGAGGGAGATGGAGAATATCTTCTCCCTCTTGCTCGTTGGCTCTTTTGTGGGCATACCGAGCCCCCCTTCAAATATCTCGATAAGAGTCATGCCCTATGTTATTCGCGAAATGTATGTGATGAACAGAAGGGCAGGAGATATGGACGACATATCTGGCGAGATATTCGGGCTCTTTATCGGTTAGCTATGGTGCCAGCGTGAAGACGATATTCGTCGTGGGGAAGGGGGGCGTCGGCAAAACCACCTGTGCTGCTGCTACAGCGGTCTCTTTGTCCAAGAAATACGATATCCTCATTGTTTCATTAGACCCGGCGCACAATCTGGGGGACGTTTTTGGAAGCTCTCTATCCGGAAAGGCAAAGAGCTTGGGAAGCAGGCTATGGGCTATGGAAGTGGACATGGAACGGGCCATCAGGGACTACCTTGAGGAGAGCGCCAGGAAGCTGAAGGGTATGTATGGATACCTCAAGGCAATAAATATAGAAGGGTATCTAGATACCATCCGTCTTTCGCCCGGCATAGAGGAGTATGCCACCTTGGAGGAGATGGAGAAGATAATATCCGAAGGTGAGGGGAGGTATGAGGTCATCGTGTTTGACACCCCTCCGACTGGACTGACCCTGAGGGTGCTGGCCCTCCCGAAGATATCGCTGATCTGGGGCGAGAGACTTGTGAAACTCAGGAAAGACATATTGAGCAAGAGGTTGGCGATCGAAAAGATAGAGGGGGAGAAGAAGTTTGTGCTCGAAGGGAGGGAGTTCAAGCTCTCCACCCGGGAGGAAAAGGATGAGGTGATGCGGGAGCTCGTGACCTATATGAGCGAGGTGGGGAAGGTGAAGGAACTGCAGACAGATTCCCGGAGGACTGCGGTCATGCCGGTCATGAATCCTGACAGGCTTTCTCTTTTCGAGACCAAAAGGGCACTTGATACCCTGGCAAGTTTGGCCATGCCCATCGGTGCCATAGTAGTGAACAAATATGGCGGCAAGGAGGAGGAGAACGCTCTCGTTGCGAAAGCGGAGAAGGAGTTGGGGAAGCCAATTAGAAAAATCCCCTTGCTGGAAGAGGAACCGGTGGGGATGGATGCGATAGAGCAATTCTCGGTTTTTCTGAAAGCCGAAGAATGGCTGCCTCGGGGCTGAGCTTGGGGGCTCAATCGGAGAGATTGCCTTGAGCTACCTGAGGCAAAGGCGCTACAATATCTGTTCAGGGACCCGGTGAAATGAGTGGTATTTCGTGGGCGTTTCCGGTACTG
>JADFUZ010000152.1 GCA_015222295.1 Chloroflexota bacterium
CAGGAACCTGGGTAGAGAATTCCGCAGCAGCGCTACTGAGACATTGTTGGATTTGGAAAGGGCATTGGCCAGGCAAATTGTGTACGCGCTCAAGCCACTGAAGAACTTGGTGGATGGCCCCATAATGCAAATCTTCACTCTTCCGCTAGCATCCACAGGGCTCAAGTAGCTTGGCACTTCAGGCCAATGCTCAGCCTCTCTCTTGGTCGATTTCCATCCTGACGAACTCGAAGGTTTTCCTCAGGCCTGTGTCCAGACTCGTCTTGGCCGCCCACCCGAGGACTTCCTTTGCCCTGCTTACCCCAGGAACTCTCCTACTCGGATCTTCGTACGAACGGTAGATGCCCTTCGTGTCGACGAACCTAGGTTCCAATTCCCCTGATTTCCCACCAACATCTATGACCTTCCTTGCCAGGCTAGCCATTGTGATTTCCTGGCTACTGCCGATGTTGAAGGCTTGGCCTTCAGCCAACGGCCTTTCCGACGCTCTGAGTATTCCTTCTATCACATCATCCGCGAAAGTGAAACACCTTGTCTGTTCCCCCGAGTCATAGACGCGGGGCCCTCTTCCGTTCACGACTTCGTCAATCATTGCTGGAATAGCAAAAATGGGCTTTTGCCGAGGCCCATATGCGTTGAAGAGTCTGACAATCACCATGGGAAGACTGTGCTTTCTGTGCGTCGCAAAAAGCATGTGTTCGCATATGGCCTTGCTGCTGCCGTAGCTCCATCTGTCTATTGAGGTGGGGCCAAGAACCCTATCCGAGTCTTCTCCCAAGGGGACCTTGGAATTCTTTCCGTACACCTCGCTCGTACTGGCAAAGATGATCTTGGAGCCTCGCAAGAGAGCTGCACCGAGAATAGTCCTGAGTCCACCGATGTTGGTATCAATAGTCTCAAGAGGATCACTGCAGTAATTCCTGACTCCCACGACGGCCGCAAGGTGGAAGATTTTCGAGCAGCTACCAGGTATAGCCTCCTCACACTTCTGTCTATCTCTAACGTCTGCAGCTACATATCGAAGATTCCCTCGACCTGACAAATGAGACAGTCTCCAGGGAATATCTTCGCACAGGTCTATCACAGTGACTTCATCCCCTCGTGTCAGTAGGGCACCAATAAGATGACTCCCGATGAAACCACCACCCCCAGTCACCACCACTTGTGCCATACACACCCCCCCCCAGGACTACGATTTCTTGCCTAGCCCTATGGCCCAATAGGTGAAGCCATTTCGTCTCACTTCTTCTGAACTGAAAGCTCGTCTGCCATCAACCACCGCACACGGCGAAGCTACCAGCGTTCTTATTTCACCAAATGAGATACTTCTAAACTCCGGTTGAGCGCTGACCAGTGCTATGCAGTCACTCTCCTTCAGTGCCTCCTCCAAGCTGTCCGCGAGACACTCGCCGGCAACCCTCTTGCCCTCCTCTGTGCCTACCCATGGATCGAACGCCTTGACTTCCGCCCCATTCTCCGTCAGCAGGTGTATTAGCGCAGTTGCAGGCGTGTTTCTTGTGTCACCCGTTGACTGTTTGAAGGCCAACCCCAGGACAGCTATCCTGGCATCCTCTATGCTCCTACCGTTGTCCTTGAGCGCTTGAGTTATCAAGTCATACATGTGAACCGGCATATAGTCATTTATTTCTCGCGACAGCCGACAGGTCTTCAGTTCCAGCCCACACTTCCTACCCAGATAATGAACGAACCAAGGGTCTTTCGGAAGACAGCTACCTCCAACTCCACAGCCAGGCAAGAGGATATTGACACTCGACCGATTCTTCGGAAGCGTGTTGGCGGCTTCGATTACTTCGTCACTATCAACTTGCATTTTCTCACACAGCAGTGCCAATTCGTTCGCAATGGCGATGTTCAAGTCTATCCACCAGTTATCGGCGAGTTTGGCTAGTTCTGCTGCTCTTGAGCTCGAGACTCTGACTGTATCCATCCCCAGGGAGTCCCAGAATTGCGCTGCCACATCGGTGCTTCGGGAATCCACTCCTCCCACAATGACCGGAATGCTATTGAATTCCTCCAGTACGCCACCCTCGAAGTCAGTCACTCTGGTACCTTCTCCCAGTCTTTCAGGACAAAACGCTAGCATGAAGTCTTCGCCCGCCTTCAGTCCGGATCCTTTTTCCAAGATTGGAAGTATGACTTCAGCCGTCGTCCCGGGCACTATGGTGCTCCTGAGTATTACAAGATGCTGCCGGCGCAAGTACTTCGCAATGCACCGGCAAGCTGTCTCCACTTCTGTCATGTCTGGACTGTAGTCCTCATTCAACGGAGTACCCACGGTCACCAGTATTACGTCGGTGTTCCTGACAACCGACATGTCAGTCGTTACCCTGAATCTTCCGTCCGAAGTATGTCTTCCAATGAGCGCAGGCAGCAGCCCATCACTGACCAAAGGTATGCCTCGCCTAATCTTGTCTACAGTCCCTTCATCGACGTCAATGCCGTGAACGCTAAGCCCCTTTTCGCATAAGCAAGCAGCCAAAACAGTACCAATGTAACCCAGTCCCACAACACTCACCTTTTGCATGTATTCCTCTCCGTTTGGCTCATTTGTGAGGCGGATAAAACCAGTCCCAGGGCTGATTTACCCGAGGGTCATTCCTGTTACCGTTCACCTCCGAGGGGACAACCCTGGGATCATTCCATGGTATGCGCTGTTCGTCGGGGTTCTCATGATCATAGGGCATATTTACAAAGTAAATAGTCAAGCTGGGCTCAGTGCTGATGGTCTTGCTGCCATGATAGTAGTGCCCCGGTATCCTGGTCAACACGGGTTTGTCTCCGCTAGCAACCACTTCTGACAGTCTCTTCGTCTCTTCGTCATAGGCACAGATCTTCATGGCTCCCTTCAACACTAGAAAGTAATCAACCTGTCCGCGGCGATGTCTGTGCCACGCCCTCACTATGCTGGGATAGCTGTAGCTCAAGTTGACTTGCGCTATCCACTCGTCGATGAAATCCTTCCAATCCTGTCTCAATGCTTCGCTGAAGAACCCCCTCTCATCAGACAGTATGCTGAGCTCGTAAGTCCTGACACCCTCAAGGCCGTATTCTGCTATCACTTCAATCTCGCTCCTATTGCACATTCGCCGCAGTGGTAGTTGGCAATCTCGCTCCAAAGTGCCACTTCCACATGCGAGTGAGCCTCTCGGCCGACAACGCAACCAGAACCAATACGTACCGGATCCCTACTATTATATTATCTATCCTCATAGTATCAAAGCGCTCTCACCCGGGCCTCACCGCCATAGTATAATTAGACAAGAAGCGACAGCATGGCTCAGTAAGGCCGGACCATCGCACTTCTAGAGAAAGCCTTAAAGGCACGCATAGATGGACCAACCCAAAGTCTCAATTATCACCCTCAACTGGAATGGGCTCGAAGACACGAGGGAATGCTTGGAGTCCCTGAAGAAGGTGACCTATCCCAACCATGAAGTCATCGTGGTTGACAACTGCTCGGAAGGAAACGACGCTCAGATACTAGAGGAGGAGTTTGGTGACTACGTACGGGTGATTCGAAATGAGAAGAACTACGGTTTCGGCGAGGGATGCAACACTGGAATACGGTATGTGCTGAAGAGGTCCCACCCCAAGTACATTCTGCTAATAAACAATGACGTAGTAGTCCAGCCTGACTTCCTGGATGAACTGGTGAAGGTGGGGGAAGATGACCCACAAGCCGGTATTGTTGGGCCAAAGATATACTACTACGACTATGACGGCAGGAACGATGTGATTTGGTCAGCCGGCGGAAAGGTACGATGGTGGGCACTGAGAATCAACCCCCAAATCGGCGACACGGATGACGACACAGCAAAGTATCAGGCTACAACCAGCGTAGACTGGATGACCGGCGCAGTCATGATGTTCAGGACTTGTCTAACCGAGGAAGTGGGCCTTCTCGACCCCCGGTACTTCATAGGCCATGAGGACATTGACTACTGCCTGAAGGTACGGAAGCGCGGCTACAAGGTCGTCTACGTTCCCGGTGCCAGAGCCTGGCACAAGGTTGGCGCGTCCGCGAAAAAGGCTCATATCAGCTACGCGAATCCCTCCAACGATTACTACCTTATCAAGCAGAACTTCCCGTCATACGTGTACGTCTATCACCTGCTGCTGTTGCCCCTTATCCTGTGTCGCTGGGCATTGCTCTTCCTCGTCAAGCACAGAAACAGACATACATTGCGCAGGTTTCTCTCCGACTTCGCCATGTTTGTCTTCCACAGGCATAGAATGGGCCCATGAGAGCGTAATGACCAAAGTCGAAGCCAGGCCAACCGACAATTCGCGAAGCACAAGCCAGACGCCAATGTGTTCACGCACTTTGTCACAGTTCTCGCCAGAAGCGTAGTGCCGAGCTTTCAGGAAGCTCTACGTCATCAAGAGTTATCTGCTGCCCCGCGTCGATGTGCCTGGTTACGATTGCGTTCGCCAGGAGACCAATCGGCACATGCTTCCGATTGTCTGCGATTCTGATCGCAGTACCCCGCACGTCAAAACTCCCGATCCCGCGTTCAATGCGACTTCCCGCATGGAGAGGCCTCTTCGCTACGGCAGCAACACTGATGGCGGGATTCTCTCCGTTGTTCAGGAGTACTCCACCCCCATGAAGCACTCTTCTGATCGTCTTCACAATCTCCAAGTGGCAAAGGTGGAAGTTGCGCAGCAGTACGTAGAAGGGGCCTTCACCCAATTTGTAGTATCTCAGGTAGTCTCCTTGCCGTTCGTCGTGTTCCGCGGCGATAAAAACGCCCGGAGGCGATTTCGGAGAGAGGATATAGTCGCTTATCGGATAGCCAAGGCCTTTTGCCCGACCAGCCAGAGCTTCCGC
>JADFUZ010000153.1 GCA_015222295.1 Chloroflexota bacterium
AGCGCGGCCCCTGAGCAGACTGGCGAGATCTTTGTCAGCGGCGCCGTGTCCAATCCGGGATTCTACTCGCTCAACGAAGACGACACCATACTGGCTCTTCTTTCCGACGCTGGCATCGAACCAGATGCCGACAGGAGCCACATCGAGATCTATGTACCCAGAGAAGGGGAAACACAATGCTCTCAGAAGATCGACATAAACAGGGCTGAAGCCTGGCTGCTCGAAGCACTGCCGGGAATAGGCCAGACCAGAGCCCAGGCCATCGTAGACTACCGCAACGAAAACGGCCCCTTCAAACGCATCAAGGACTTGCTCAAAGTCGAAGGCATCGGGCAAGGGACACTCGACGGCATAGAAGGCTTCATAACCGTCTCGGACTAGGGACCCCTCTCATGTGGCTGCTCTGTGTTAGCTGCGCCTGGGTAGCGGGCATATTCCTGGGTTCAGAAGCCGGCCTATCACCAGCCACTCTGGCCGTCGGGCTTCTACCTCTGTTGTTCATCCCCTTCTTCCCTGATAGCAAGAAGAACCTGATAGTAGCCGGATTGTGCCTCCTGGCCCTCCTCGGAGGCGCCCTGCGTTTCCCCTCAAGCCTGCCAGATGTGGACGAACACTGCCTTTGCAACTACAACGACAAAGGAGTGGTAGAGATTCAGGGCACGGTGACGGAGGAGCCGGACATCAGAGGCAGTTTCCGCCAGATTACCGTCTCTGCCCACGAAATAAGCCTGGACGGCACAACGGAAGAGGTCGCCGGGAATGCTCTCGTCAGGGTGCCCAGGTATCTGGACTACCGCTACGGAGACGTCCTCCGGATAACTGGAGAGCTGGAGACGCCCACCGAGTTTGATGGCTTCGACTATGGACAGTACCTGGCACGTCAAGGAATCTACTCTGTTATCTACTATTCCAGGACCGAAATCCTGGAAAGAGGCCAAGGCGTCAAGGCCCTGCAATGGCTCTACTCCTTCAGGGAAGACCTTTCGGATTCCCTGGCCGGGGCACTGCCCGAGCCCCAATGCTCGCTGGCCCAGGGCATATTGCTGGGCATAAGAGGCAATATACCTGCTTCCCTCAGTCAGGCTTTCTCGCGCACCGGGACGGCGCATTTGCTGGCCATTTCCGGTCTCCATATCAGTATTGTCATCGGGATGGTTCTCAGCCTCGCCGTCCTCGCTTTCGGCAGAAGGCACTACATATACGTTTGGCTTGCCCTCGCGGCTATCTGGCTCTACGCTCTGCTCACTGGCATGCGCCCGCCCGTAGTCCGCGGAGCGATAATGGGAAGTCTGTTCCTTACGGCTGAACTCCTGGGCAGACAGCGAAGCGGCGTCACCGCCCTGGCCTTTGCTGCCGCCCTGATGACAGCCATAGACCCACAGATTCTGTGGAGCGCATCCTTTCAGCTCAGCTTCCTGGCCATGGCCGGCCTCGTTTTCCTCTATCCTCATTTCCAGGCGTGGGGCAGGAGACGCGTCGCCGCTCTCTTCAGTGACAGGGACCCCATGACAGCAATAGCCAGTATGGTAACTGACGCCTTTGCTCTGAGCCTGGCAGCCATCACAGCCGTCTGGCCTGTCATCGCCTACCATTTCGAAATAATATCACTGGTTACCCTCCCAGCAACCTTCTTCTCGTTGCCTTCCTTGCCTCCCATCATTATCACCGCCGCGCTGGTGGCCTTCGTCGGCCTTCTCGCCCCTTTGCTGGCTCAGGCGCTCGGCTGGCTGGCCTGGGTCTTCCTTAGCTACTTGCTTCTCGTGGTTCGCGCTTTTGATGCTCTGCCGTACGCCTCACTGGAGGGAATTGCCCCCTCTCCGTGGCACGTGCTGTTGTATTATGTCATCCTGTCAGCAGCGCTGTTATTCCTTGCCCGAAGACCGCAATTCAGCGCCTCCCTGTCAAGACTGGGTTCCGGGGTGAAGGAAATCGCTCAGTCACGCTTACCCAAGAAATGGCTCATCCCACCCCTGCTGATAATCACCATACTGCTGTGGTCGATGGTTCTCACCGTGCCCGATAGCAAGCTTCATGTAAGCTTCTTCGATGTTGGGCAAGGCGACGCTGCATTGGTTCAAACGCCAAGCGGACAGAACATACTCATAGACGGCGGCCCCGACCCGCAGAAGATAGGCCTGGAACTGGGCGAGAAGCTTCCCTTCTGGGACAGGACGATAGACCTCATGGTATCCACCCAGCCTCAAGCTGACCATATCACCGGTCTGGTGGAGGTACTTGAGCGCTATGAAGTGAAACAGGTGCTCGACCCGGGTGTGCCCTACGATTCCCTTGTCTATCAGGAATGGCTCGAACTGCTGGCACAAAAGAAAATCAAGCGCGAAATAGCCAGGGCGGGGCAGGAGATCGACCTGGGGCGCGGCCTCAAGATACAGGTACTCAATCCGCCGGCAGAACCGTTCCAGGGAACGACCGACGATGTGGACAACAACGGGATCGTGCTGAGGCTGGTTTGGGGCGAGGTCAGTTTCCTCTTCAGCGCCGACATCAGAGAGGAGGCCGAGTTCGAGCTGGTCAGGCGACGGGCCAACCTGAGCAGCACTGTCCTGAAAGTCGCCCACCACGGCAGCAAGACTTCCACCTCGCCACAGTTCCTGGCCGCGGTTGACCCTGAACTGGCTGTGATTTCCGTTGGGGCAGACAACCCTTTCGGGCATCCCAGCACCGAAGTGCTGGAGAGGCTACGGCAGAGATTGGGCAGGAACCACGTGTATCTGACATCAGAGAACGGCAGCATCGAGTTCATCACGGACGGGGAAAGCCTGTGGGTCAAGACGTGATGCCTTCGGGTTTCACTTGTGCTACACTGACTATCCGAGAGCACAAGGGCGCATGGGCCCTGACATGAGCAAACGACTGGACACCAAGCAGGGGGTTCTTTCATGCCGTGGAGAAAGATAAGTAGTGCGCTGCCCGCAGGGGACCATTACTTCTCCGGGTCTGAAGCGATAGCCGAGGGCGCCATCGCAGCGGGCTGTAACTACTTCGCCGGTTACCCCATCACCCCTACCACCGAGACACTGGAGAGGATTTCCACCAGGTTCGGGGAGACAGGAGCGGCATTCATGCAAATGGAGGATGAAATCGCTTCTATCTCTTCGTGCATAGGTGCCTCCTGGGCCGGCGCCAAGGCCTTGACCGTCACCTCGGGGCCCGGATTCAGCTTGATGCAGGAAGGAATCGGCTACGCCATCATGACGGAAACCCCCGTCGTGATTGTGAATGCCCAGAGGGCAGGCCCCAGCACGGGACAGATCTTCGTGGGAGGCGGGGACATCATGCAGGCCAGGTGGGGCAACCACGGGGGCATACCAGCAATCGCCCTTTCTCCCTGGTCGGTGCAAGAGCTGTACGACCAGACCATCAATGCTTTCAACCTTGCCGAGAGATACCGAGTCCCTGTCCTCATCATGGCCGAGGCGACCACCGCTCACCTGCGGGAGAGGATGAATGTAACAGGAGAAGTGAGCGTGTTCGACCGTGACAAGAAACCAGGGACAGCCCCATTTGGCACAGCAGAGGATGACGGGGTCCCACCGATGCCTGCTTTCGGGGAAGGGGAAAAACTGCTGGTTACTGGCTCCACACATGATGCCTACGGCGTGAGGAAGACCTCCGACCCCGTGACTCAGGCAAAGCTGACCGCGAGATTGTACAACAAGATAATGAACCACCGAGAAGAACTGGACGAATATGAGGGGCATTACCTGGAGGACGCCGACGTAGCCGTCCTTTGCTACGGATTCACGGCGAGGAGTTCCCTGTTCGCTGCTGACGAGTTGCGAAAAGAGGGAAAGAAAGTCGGCATGTTGAGGCTCAAGACCCTCTGGCCGTTTGCCGACACTGCAGTGAGAGACACAGGGTCAAGGGTGAAAAAGATACTTGTTCCCGAAATGAACCTGGGCCAGATTGTCGGCGAAGTGGTAAA
>JADFUZ010000154.1 GCA_015222295.1 Chloroflexota bacterium
GCTCTGAATCACACCCATGTTGCTGAAATTGCTCACCAGGAGGGACACCCCAATCAGCCAGAAGGCCGAGGTGGTCAATGCCATTCTGAGTGTGAAATCATTGGACGCTGAGGGTAGGGGGCCAGCCGGGTTGACAGCCTCAGGAGCTTCCGCTCCGTCCGGATAGAGGCCCTTTTCCGCTGGCTTCGTCCTGAGCACCAGCAGCGATGACGGAATGATTGACAGCCAGATAATCAGGGCCAGGATTAGGTAGGAACTGCGCCAGCCCAGAGCGAGTATGAGGTGGCCCACAAGCGGCGACAGCACCAGTCCACCCGCGCCTATCCCTGCCGACATCACGCCTATGGCTGTGCCCCTTCTGTTCTGGAACCAGTTGGAGACCGCGGCGCTCGTAGGAACCGGTCCCATAGCTGCCGCCCCTGAGCCGACAAGGAAATAGCCCAGGTAGAATAGATATAGCACATCCATCACGCTCAACAGGGCAAACCCCAGACCCATCACCAGCGCCCCCGCCGGGATCACCTTCCTGACTCCATAGCGGTCAACAACCTTGCCCACGGGAGGAGAAGCAGCGCCCAGCATCAAAAAAAAGATGGTGAAGCCAACCATGATCTCCCCACGGCTCCACCCCAGGTCTGCCCCCAGCGGCTTGACGAACAGGCTATAGACAAAGCTCCCGGCTCCTGACATCACCAAGAGACAGAGGAAGGCAACGGCCACTATCCAGTAGCCGTAGAACACCTTGAATCTCCCTGGAGAGGCAGTATCTGTCATCTTAGTTGCTCGGCAATATCGCGGCGCGGCCTTGCTGCACTACACACTGTCCGGCGCCGGGGTTCAGGCACGGTCCCTGCTGGCTATCGTGGTAATACAGTGCGGGAACGGCGCCCGTTTGGACCAGCCTCGGCTGGCCAGCAGACCGCACTAGCCAGCTTTGTCATCTTTGAGTTTGGTGTATTTCCTGTAGCTGCCCTTGACCAGTTCTACCGGGTATTTGACCCGGTTTTTCTCCACCTTTTTCACAACGGCCTCAGCCGCGTCAATACCGATGACGTTGGCGAGATTGAGACAGAGTATCATGATGTCCGCCAGTTCCTCTTCCAGCCTTTCAGAGGTCTCGGCATCTTTGAGCATACTCCCTATCTCCTTTTCCCTGACCCACTGAAAGAGCTCCAACAGCTCTGCCGCCTCAATGGCAATCGAGATGGCAATGTCTTTGGCGTTGTGGTATTTCCCCCACTTCCTCTCATCAACGAAATCCTGGACTAGCTGCCTCAGATCGTTGATGCTCGTTTCTCTATCGGATGTCACGGTCGATTCCTCCACGCCATAGCCGCTCTCGCTCAGCCGTCGTTGCCGCGTGGGCGGCGATTTCCGGTCGGGGAACATTGTAGCACAGCTTTCCGATATTGCGGGGGTATGCCCGGCAGTGGCATAATGCCGTATTGCCCGGGAATCTCTGGCTGGGGGAGATACGCCATCGTGGTATCTCAGCCTTTGATACTGTGGGGCAGTTATGTCAAGGAATCTGGTTACCGGCGGACTTGGATACATCGGGAGTAACCTGAGCCGGCGCTTGCTGGCGGATGGTGAGGAGGTGGTCATCTTTGACATACTGCCTGGTTCTCCATCCATTGAGGACATCAAGAACGATGTGAAGCTGGTCCGGGGGGAGCTGGGCAACTTCGCTGAAGTCCTCAATGCGGTTCATGCGAATGGCATTGATTGTATCTATCACCTGGGTGCCATGATTACCATGCCCGCCGAGGCTGACCCCTGGGCGGCGTACGGCACAAATGCCAATGGCACCTATCACGTCCTTGAGGCGGCGCGTCTGTTTCATGTCGGGAGCGTGATTTTTCCCAGCGGCATAGCCACCTACGGCCCGGGGGCCCCTGAGGTCGTGAACGAGGATGTCTTCCAGTCGAATCCCTCGCAGATATACGCCGCGACCAAGATTTTCGGCGAGAGACTGGGGGAATACTACCATCACCGGTTCGGGGTCAATTTCCGCTGCCCCAGCTTCCCGGCTATTTGTGGCCCAGGTCGGCGTCAGGGCCTTGCCGCTTACGCCAGCCTGATGGTGCACGATCCTGCCAGGGGAAGGCTCTGCAAACTGCCCATAGACGAAGCGGGACAGATGCCCTTCATCTATATCAAAGACGTTGTTCGCTGCCTTGTTTCATTGAGGGATGTTGATGAAAGCAGGCTGCACCGAAGGGTGTACACCATAGGGGGCTTCTCCTTGCCGGCGAGGGAAATGGCCGACGCCGTGCGCCGGTACGTCCCTGATGCACGGATTGAGTTTCTTGCCGATGAGACAGTGGTAAAGCTGGTTCGCGGTATGCCCACGAGAGTGGATGATAGCAGAGCTCGACAGGACTGGGGCTGGAGCCCCGAATACGACTGGGATAGGACCGTTCAAGATTTCATGGCGGAGCTCGAGGCTCACCCTGACCTGTACGGCTAGATAATTGCGCAAGGAGGTGGGAATGCTGGATGCAGGCAAGCTTCGGTTGACAACTCTGAGTGAGAACACCGTCAAGTGGCTGTGGCTGCTGGGGGAGTGGGGCTGGAGCAATCTGATAGAAGCTGACGGATTCAGGCTCCTTTTTGACACCGGACTCGGTTCCTCGACAGTCCATAACGCGGATTGCATGGGCATAGACCTGACTACTGTAGATAAGATTGCGTTGAGCCATGGTCACGTGGATCACACGGGCGGCTTGCGCGAGGTTCTGGAAAGGATGCGCCTGACGGTGGGGCACTCCAATTTCCTGCAAAAGAGACCCGGTCGGATAGATATCATTGCCCACCCCGAGGTATGGGGGCCCAAGTTCATAAACCATCCCGGCGACCCGGAGTACGATTTCCGCGGCATACCGTTTCAGAAAATCGAGCTGGAAGAGAGGCAGGGCGCCCGCTTCGTCGAGAGCCGTGAGCCGGTCTGGATAACCGACGACATAGTGTGGAGCGGAGAAGTCCCCATGCTCAATGACTACGAGAAGATTGTCGATATCTGTTACCTCAAGGTGGGAAAGGGCAAGTACGTTGACGGGAATGCCGAATACATCCCTGACCCGCTCAATGATGATGCCGCCATATACATAAAGACAGGGCTGGGGCTGGTTATCGTGCTGGGATGTGCCCACCACGGCATGATCAATACGATTCATCATGCTCAGAAGATTACCGGCATGGATAAAGTGCACATGGTTGTTGGCGGGACGCATCTGGTGAAGGCTTCGGACTACCAGATGGACTCGACTATCCGGGAACTGAAGAGGTTAGGAGTGCAGAGGGTGGGAGTGTCGCATTGCACCGGGCTGGCGTCATCCGTCAAGCTGGCTGCGGGATTGGGGATGGATGTGTTCTTCTTCAACAACGCTGGTAACATAATCACGTTCTCCTAGCTGGCCGAATTCAATGTCGGGCAGTGCTGGAGCTGGCGAAGAATCGGCGGGTAAAGGCGGAAGGTGTATAATCTAGGAGGGGTTATCTATGCTGGTTAAGATTGAGACCTATTTTGATGGTGAACTGTGGTGTGCTCGCGGAATTGGAGAGGACATCTTTACCCAGGGCAAGAATCTGGACGAGCTACAGGAGAACATCAAGGAAGCCGTAGCGACCCATTATGGAGATACGGCTGAAGCTATCACTATCCTCACCCTATCTGAGGTAAGACTGGCAGATGCAAAAGCTGCCGCAGGTTAGTGGTGACGATTTCGTCAAACTCCTCTTGTCCTTGCGTTATCAAGTGATCCGGCAACGAGGCAGTCACATACGACTGACAAAAAACACACCCCTTGGCGAGCATAATATCACTGTTGCTGCTCACAAGGTGGTGGCCAAAGGAACGCTGAGCGATATTCTCAGCACAGTGAGTTTGTGGAATAGTATCCCTAAGGAAGAACTTCTCAGAAGACTGGGCTGATTGGGAAAGAATCGGTCGATTGACGTGAGGAGTGTGTAATCCACTTCTCCCAACCGCAGAACAGGGCGTGTTGGGCAGTTGATGTCGCTGGTCCGCTTCCTTCATCGGGCCCCATCTGACCACGGGCCTGGGAGTGGTTCTTTTCTAACAACGCGGGCAACGCAGTCACATTGCTCTGGGAAGGCTGTCTGACGCATCTCTGCTGGCGTTTGACCCCGGCGATATCGCTGCCCCAGGCTAAGCTGATTCCGGTTCGGGGACAGCAGGAAGCGGCGATGAGCCCGAGGGAGCTTACCAGGTCAACCAACCAGCGCAGGCACTATACGATCGGGCTTGTTGTGAGAAGGGTTTTTGACGGCGTACCCCTCCCTTGATTTCACTATGAGCCTACACGTACAATCTGGCAACAAGAATTGACGGGCATGAAAGGAGGAGAAATGGAAGCTCTGTGGCTAGCATTCTCGTGGGGATCCCCTATCGGCTTGGGCATCTTCCTTGTGTGTGTA
>JADFUZ010000155.1 GCA_015222295.1 Chloroflexota bacterium
CGCCTGCTTGACTTGGCCCTTGCTATCCCAGCGCTGATCCTGTTCGCTCCCTTGTTCGCGCTGCTGGCGCTCCTGGTGCGTCTCAAGCTTGGCCCACCGGTCCTCTTCCGCCACCAACGTCCCGGCCTACATGGGCGGCCCTTTACTCTGCTCAAGTTCCGCGGTATGACCAACGCTCGCGACGCTCAGGGCAACCTGCTGCCCAATACAGACCGACTGACGCTGTTTGGCCAGTTCCTGCGCAGTACTAGCCTGGATGAGCTATCTGAGCTATTCAATGTGCTCAAGGGGGATATGAGCCTGGTTGGCCCACGACCTTTATTGATGCGATATCTGGATCGTTACACCCCAGAACAGATGCGCCGCCACGAAGTAAAGCCTGGCATGTTACTACTCAGGCTATAGTCGCCTGACAGAATATTAATGAGTCCCCTGAAAAAACTCGGAACTGGAGAAGCTGATAGGGCCAGTGCCCCACTTTCGGCCCTAGAATGAGCAAACTTAGGGACAGCATCATCAAAACAAGGGGTTTGTGGCTTGAGTTTCCCCACCAACCATTGATAAGTGACCTTTTTTCAGTGGAGTCATTAATGAAATTCTAGCGAAAACTAAACACAAAATTGACATGTTCTTGGTATACTCTACTTGCTATGATGTGATGTCGCCGCTTGATCTTGATAACAACCAGATTGCAGAACTGGATAAGGAAACCCTCATCTGGCAACCCTTTCATCCCTTATGCCCTTGGGGTGGTAGCCTGAGTAGTAACCCTGGCATAACGGGTTGGGCGCAAGTTAATGGGCGCAACGATATTGGCTGGGAGGAGAAGTTTGCGTTGGATCTGTGGTATGTGGATCATCAGACGTTGTGGCTGGATCTCAAGATTCTAGCTCTGACGGTCTGGAAGGTCTTCATTCGTGAGGGTATCAACCAGCCAGGACGAGCGTCGATGGAGGAATTCAGAGGACTTGAGCACCGACCTTGAGTTCAATGCTTCTGTGCGGGTCTGCTCGCTTTGCGGTGTTGAGGAAAAGGATCGTCAGTACTGGCTAGCGGCATATGTCATAACAAGTAAAAGGAGAAAAGGATTATGCTAACGATCGGAATTACCGCAATCGGTAGTGGCGTGGGGCAACCCGTTTTAGACTCCCTGCGAGATAGCTCTCTAGAGGTGCAAATAATCGGATTTGAGGCTAATCCGTGGGCAAAAGGGGCTTACGAGTGCGATGTCGTCTACCGTTTGCCTTTTGCCAATCATCCTGAGTATGCTGCGACATTGCAGGCACGCTGCCGGGAAGCAGGTGTCGATCTGCTGATTCCAGGTTCTGACGCGGAACTGGTCGCATTGGCACAGGCCGCTCCAGATCTCGAGTCCATCGGCTGTCGCGTTGTTGTAAGCTCGCCTGAATGTGTGCGTGTATGTCGTGATAAGCTAGTACTTCATCACCATCTGAGGCGAGCAGGTGTGCCGTTTGCAAGCACGTGGTCTTTGGAGGAGGCGCGTGCCCAGGTGGACAACCTGCCGTATCCTCTGATAGTGAAACCTAGAGGAGGCTCTGGGTCGATAGGAGTTCGTATCATCTTTCAACCTTCCGATTGGGAGCGATTCCCTCTTGAAGGCGACTTAATCGTGCAGACTTACCTTATCCCAGCCGCTTGGTATGATGATCGCCGCGGGATTAAGCCATACCTAGAGCAGTTGGCTAGCTCTGGAATGCCGTTGCAGCGGGACGAATTGTCAATTCAAGTGATGATCTCAAAGGACGGTAAACTGCTGGGGCGTTTTGCCAGCCTCAATCGTCTCAAGAGTGGCGTGCCAATGCAGCTAGATCCCATCGATGATAAATCAGTATGGGCGGCTGCGGAGAGATTTGTGAACGCTTTGATCCCTTTAGGGCTGAAAGGACCCTGTAACCTGCAAGCACGCAAGACGCGAAATGGAATCGTGTTCTTTGAGGCGAACCCTAGATTTACTGGCATCACCCACGTTCGTGCACTTATGGGGTATAACGAGGTCGAATCAGCTGTACGCCATTTCCTCCTAGAGGAGGACGAGCGCATTGTGAGAAGGTGCCTGAAGACACGAACGGACAAGGTGGGATTGCGCCAGATGACGGAGATTGTTGTCCCCCGTATTCATCTTGATCGGCTTGTACGAAATGGGAAGCTTGACTCTAGTCTTCCCTGCCAACAGGGCCCTGGGATGGACACCCAGAATTGACTTGGCTGGAGGACTGTCAGAATTGATTCGCTACGTGCGGAAGATGCAATAGAGGTACCGGGCGGACGATCATCTGGAGCGGTCGCCTTTGCAACTGCATCCTCTTGACCGACGCTGAATGATGAACTAGAGGTAATCTCTATCTGTTAGGCCCGCCAAAGCCCCCTCAGTTATGCTGTAAAAGGGAGTATCAGGAGAGAATGCATAGAGACACGGGTGTAGTGATCTGCTCAGATATCAATCAACGAGAAGTACCAGGGGGAAGCGATGCGTTTAAGCTGGCTAGCTAGCATCCCTGCCTGGGCCAAGCGGGTCCAGCAGAGGAGACATTGGACACTGCTCACTGTGTTCGAGGGAATCTTGAGAATCCTGTTCAAGTGTGCAGTGAAACTGCTAAGCCCTAAGAAACTGCGACAGTTGCAGTATGCATCTTTCAGGGCCAGGTTGGTCTTAAAGGAGGTTCTCAGGATGAATAATGCACTGATAATATATTTTTCAAGAACTGGCAATACCGAGAAGGTCGCATTAGCAATCAGAAAGGGTCTGGAAAGAGGTGGCCTGAAAGTAACCATCAAGAGAGTGGAGGAAGCAATAGAAGAGGATCTCTACGACTACGATCTTGTGTGTCTTGGGTCACCGGTTCTTCATTCACTTCCACCGCCGCCTGTGCTCAAGTTTATACGGAAGAATGACAGGAGATATCGGGATGCTCGCGAAGTGTACGTACCCTCTCCCAAGATGGTCAACAAGAATGCTCTTGTTTTCTGTACGTATTCAGGGCCTCACTGTGGCATACACGAAGCGCTTCCTGCGGGAAAGTACATACGACAATTCTTCGAGCACCTCGGCTTTGACGTCAAAGGTGAGTGGTATGAGGTGGGAGAATTCCATGGATGGGAGCAAGGAAGCACAAAAGGCATGTTGGGGGACATCAGAGGCCGCCCAAACGTTGAGGATCTGGCTTTGGTGGAGCTAAAGGCAATACAACTGGCTTGATCGCCTTGACTCCGTGACTTGCGGGCCTCGAACGAAGTATTAACCAGGGCTGCGCTTACCAGGAGCGGGTTAGTGGCGCCGACACATAGCATCTGGGAAGGAAAGAAACGGTGTACCGCACATTTGGCAAACGTCTGCTTGATCTGGCCCTGACTATCCCAGCGCTGATCCTGTTTGCTCCTTTGTTCGCGCTGCTGGCACTCCTGGTGCGTGTCAAGCTTGGTTGCCCGGTCCTCTTTCGACAGCAACGTCCCGGCCTGCACGGCAGGCCCTTCACCCTATTCAAGTTCCGGACCATGACCGACGCTCGCGATGCTCAGGGTAACCTGATGCCGGATGATGAACGGCTGACCCCGTTCGGCCGAGTCTTGCGCAGTACGAGTATTGATGAATTACCAGAGATGTTTAATGTGTTGAAAGGAGAGATGAGTCTGGTAGGTCCTCGGCCTTTGATGATAAAGTATCTGGATCGCTATACCCCAGAGCAGATGCGCCGTCACGAGGTCAAGCCTGGCATCACCGGCTGGGCGCAGGTCAATGGCCGCAATGACATCTCATGGGAAGGCAAGTTTGCCCTGGACGTGTGGTACGTGGACCACCAGTCGCTGTGGCTGGATCTCAAAATCATCGCTATGACTCCCTGGAGAATCCTCAAGCGGGAGGGCATTAGCCGGCAAGGTTATGCCACAGCGCCCGAGTTCATGGGTACCACAGAACATCATGAGGTATCTTCTCAATATCTTGGGGCAAGGGCAGCGTAGGGCGGTTTTGCTAACCGCCACATGGTCGGATAGCAAATCCGAC
>JADFUZ010000156.1 GCA_015222295.1 Chloroflexota bacterium
GAGCAACCTGTCTTCGTCCTCCACATGAGTGGTCGGGTCGCCTGTGTTGAGTCTGTGCGCCACTTCGTACGCACTCCGACCCAACACCTTCTCGTCTATTCTCACCTCGAGAACGGGGTATCTGCCGTCCTTGTCCCCGGTCACCCTCATCTCAACACCTGCTACGCCCTCCAGTCTTGCTTCTATCTTCCCAAGCAATCGCCCCCGGTATTCCGTCTCTCTGGCGAGTTTCTCCTCAGTGAAATTCTCCAGCGCCACCAGCAAGCCAATCACGGCTTCCTTGGTGACCTTCATGCTCCTGCCGATACCGTGTTCTGGCTTCCCACTGAGTCTCTCCTTGGGGATAAGTGACCTTGGTGGATCCCATGTCTCAAAAGGCTTCCCGGCCATATCCAGCATCTGTAGCGCCGCGGACGCAACAAGGTCGCGCCGACCACACAGTATGCCGCTCGCCTGAGGACCCCGGATGCCTTTGCCGCCACTGATGCACACAAGATCCGCCCCGATGTCAATGAACTTGTGAAGGTTCTTTATCGGCGGCACCTGAGCAGCAGCATCTACTATCACCGGTATATTATGGTTCTTCCCTATCTCGACGACCTCTTCCAACGGCGGGTGACTACCTGGCCGAACCCCATAGGCAATGGCTACCGTGTCACTCACAATCGCTGACTCGATATCCCACCGGCTAATGATGTGAACCTCATTGGGTGGGCTTGCGTCATTC
This sequence comes from Chloroflexota bacterium, assembly GCA_015222295.1. Classification (GTDB taxonomy): domain Bacteria; phylum Chloroflexota; class Dehalococcoidia; order GIF9; family AB-539-J10; genus JADFUZ01. The sequence continues at coordinate 728 of JADFUZ010000156.1, forward strand.
GGAATACCCACACCGACCATTCTGGCACCCGCCGCCCGAATAGCGTGGCCATACCCGCAGATCTGGTGCCAGGGCATAATGACTTCGTTGGGAATCCCCGTCGTGTCCGGCAGCCTGTTCATTCGAGCTACATCCAAACCAGCAATGCACGCCGCGGTTCCCAGGGTAAGGCCCGCAGCAGCGCCACAGGTGACAATGCCCGCCTCGGCATGAGTCACCCTGGCTATCACCTTGCTGGCAGCGGCTTGAAGCTCATCCAGACACACAGATGCCTTGGCGGCTTCATCCATCGCGTCCACCACCTCCTGCTGCATCAGAGCACCACCATGACGGGTTGTCGCTCCAGCCACGTTGATTATGGATTTCACGCCAAAACGCTCGTAGATCGTCATTCTTCGACCTCCCTAGAACCGATTTCTTGGTCTGCCCGGTGCCCAATCTGTCTCCACTCTCCCACGAGAAAACGCCTCCACTGCGTTCAGCAGGAGAGCCACGAGACTCTACTCCGTGCCTCTCCAAACGGCGTACTTCGTAACTTGGATTCCGCCAGCCTCTCGATACCCCGGATTAGCGCATGCGTGCCTTTCACACCTAGCCCCTCGGCCTCGATTGCATGATAGAGTTGACACACTAGAGAAATGCCAGGCAACGATATCCCCAGGTCCCCAGCCACTTCCATGATCAGCCGCATGTCTTTGTGCATCGTCTTGGCCGTTCCCCCAGATTCAAAGCCTCTCTTGAGTATCCTTGGCCCGACATAGTCAAGCTGCCAAGAACCCGCCGCCCCGGCTCTGACCGCAGGGAATATCTTTCCCATGTCCAACTTCGACTTCGCCGCCAGCGTGAATCCTTCGCATATCGCCAGGATGCTGAGGCCAACGATCACCTGATTGCAGAGCTTGGTGGCCTGACCGGTTCCATTCTCTTCCCCCATGTGAATCACGTTCTTCCCAAGTACATTGAGAATCGGGAGACACTCCTTGAATACCTCCTCCGGCCCTCCAACCATGATCGACAGACTACCCTCCCTCGCCCCCCTGTCAGCTCCACTCACAGGAGCATCCAGCATCCTGACTCCTTTCCCATTGAGTTCCGTCGCAATCTCCTTCGTCACCTTCGGCGATATCGTAGTCATGTCAATCAACACCATCCCCGGCCTTGCACCTTCGAGGATACCCCTCGCCCCAAGCACAACCTCCTCCACATCCGCCGAAGCCGTTACCATCGTTATCACTACGTCCGATTTCTCAGCCACATCCTTCGCCGAGCCTGCCCCAACCGCACCATATCCCACGCACTCGTCAATGCCCGGCCCACTGCGGTTCCACACAGTCACCGGGTAACCAGCGTCAATCAGGTTCTTGCACATAGGCTTCCCCATCATGCCCAGCCCAATGAATCCCAATCCCTTCTTTGACATCAGTAGCCCCCCTTGCTCCTCATAGCAATCCCGCTGTTATCATCACACACCGTGTGTTGGGATATCAACCTCTCCTTTGGACCGCGAAGCATTCGCGAGGCTGGGATGAACGTCCCTGCGGAAAGTCGAGAGACCTCTTCACTTGGCTCCCTCAGTGGTGCAGTAAGGACAGTAAGCAGAAACGTGCGAGTTGCTCCATACGCTTGCTAGCGGAGACAATGCTTTCCAGTTGCCTCGGTTTGACTTCGGGTTACCCCTCACCTATATTTCCTCCACAAAGGAGGCAAGGATGAAATACAGCATATGTAGCGACACCTTCCCAGACTGGGAACTGGCAGATATATTCAGATACGCGGCCCAGCTCGGCTATCAGGCTGTGGAACTGGCCCCTTATTCCTTTTGCAATTCGGTCGTGGATGTGGCTCCCGCTGAGAGGAAGGAGATGAAGGGGTGGGCCCAGGAGGCAGGAATAGAGGTTGCTGGCCTGCACGCCCTGTTCACTCCCATACCCGGCCTGAAACCCAAGTTTGCTTGCCCCCCAGGTTTGCAGCTAAACAGCCCGGACCCAGCTACACGCCTTAAGACGGCAGAGTACCTCAAGGAACTCATCAAGCTCTGCGGAGAGCTTGGCGGCAAGAGCGTAGTGCTTGGGTCAGCCTCAGCGCGGAACATAGGCGAAGGGATAAGTTATGGAGACGCCTGGCAGTCGGCTAGAGACATCTTCAGGGAGTGCTCCGAGCTTGCGGCCCAGTATGGAGCCAACCTGTGCATAGAGCCAATTCACGCTCCATTGACCAACTTCATAAATACGCCGGAAGAAGCAGTCAAGATGGTGGAAGACGTCGGCCATCCGAATTTCCGCTGGATACTGGATACATTCGCCATGAACTGCCAGGGCGTGAACCTACCCAAGGCCATCGAAGACTTCGGGGACTCTCTGGGCCACGTCCATCTTAACGATGACAACAAAAGCTGGCCCGGCTCTGGCAGCATAGACTTCAAGTCCATTGCCAAGAGCCTCAAGCGCATTGGCTACGATGGGTACGTATCGGTAGAGGTGTTCGACCTGTCGCCCAGCCCCGAGACTATTGCCACCGAAGCTATCAAGTACTTGAGAGCCGCGTTCGCGTAACCATGTGTCCGCCGTCTA
>JADFUZ010000157.1 GCA_015222295.1 Chloroflexota bacterium
ACGCAGCACCAATGTGGTAATGCACGCAAGCAACTCAGGCAGGCTGCAACGCCACAGCCACGAAACGAGAAAGCAGGAATAATCACGGCAGAGAAATCGAACGCGTACCCGGCGACACCTACGATCAACTACCCCGATAGAAAGCTAAGTAAGTTGACCACTTTTCTTGGGATTTTCGTAGCGATTCCAATCCTCATCGTCGTGGGTTTGCTCGTTGGCGCTTCTTTCCAACGGGGTGACACAGGTGGGCTGACGTATCAATACGCTACTGCTGGAGTTGTGATCCTACCCACCCTGCTGATGATTCTCTTTCGGCAGAAGTATCCCAGGTGGTCGTTTGACTGGAACCTGGCCCTGACCAGATTTGTTGCCCGTGTTGGGGCATACTTGATGCTGCTGAGAGACGAATACCCATCAACAGACGAAGAGCAAGCCGTCCATCTTGAGATCACATACCCGGATGCCGAGCGGGACCTCAACCGCTGGCTGCCACTGGTAAAATGGTTCCTGGCGATTCCCCACTTCTTCGTCCTGTTCTTTCTCGGTATTGCAATCATGGCATGTACGGTGATTGCCTGGTTTGCCATACTGTTCTCCGGTCGCTACCCAAGTTCCCTGTTCGACTTCGTGGTGGGCGTTTTCCGCTGGTCCCTGAGAGTGGAGGCGTATGCCCTGTTGCTAACCACCGACCGCTACCCACCTTTCGCGCTCAGTCAGTGAGGTCGCCTCCCCACAGTCGCGTCGCAGGGAACTCCACTAGAGATCGAGAGTGGCAGAAGAACCCAGCTTGCCTTGGAAGGCTGGATAGCAAAGAAGCCTCCAGCTGTATTTACTTGTCCTTATTCGATTTGGTACCATGTTCCTTCAGCGGTCCGGAAAGGAGAATTGCCATGTGGCAGACAGCGAGTACCGGAGGAGCACTTGTCGAGGAGGCGGCAAAGCACCTATTGCCTCCCTGCCAGGTCAAATGCCCCATCAACGAGGATATCCAACGGACAAACGTACTCATCTCTCTGCTGCCAGACAATATCGACGCAGCCAGGCAGGGGATAGTCCAGATAGGCGACTATCTGTATGAGAAGAATCCCTTCTTCAATATCTGTGGCTACATATGCGGTTTGTGCGAGCTCGAATGCAACTACAAGACAAAGGGCGGGGCAATCAGGCGAAGACTCTTGAAGAGGTTCCTATCTGACCACTACACCGACTATCTTGACCGGAAAGAGGAATTCCATGTAGCCAGGGACAAGGAAAAAGTGGCCGTTATTGGCGGCGGGCCCGGTGGGTTGATGTGCGCCTATGTTCTGAGCCGGAAAGGCTACAGGGTAACGGTATTTGAAGCGTCGGACCGACTGGGTGGCGCGCTGTGGCTGGTCCCAGAGTACCGTATGCCCTACAGCCTTCTGAAGACAACGCTAGAGAATTTCGTCAGGCTTACCGGTATAGAGGTGCAATACAGCGTCAAGGTGGGCAACGGAGACCTCACAATCAAAAGGCTGACTGGTAGCGGCTACAGGGCGACGTTCGTGGCCACAGGGACTCCCTCTGCGAGGAGCCTGACCTGTGGTAGAACACCGGTAGAGGGACAAGACCTGGCAGGGGTGATGTACGGGCAGGATTTCCTGTACGAAGTCGGTCACGGCGACATCCCGGTGGGCCATTTCAAGAACAAGAAGGTAATTGTCATTGGTGGCGGAAATGTGGCCTTTGACGTCGCCAGGACTGCGAGGAGGCTGGACGGTGAGGTGACGGTGATCTGTCTGGAATGTGAGGACAAGAGCTCAAAGGATGGCATACCTGCTGACGAAGAGGAGATCACGGGAGCGTTGCAAGAAGGAATAAGGATAGTGTACTCGCGCGGTGTGCGCAGCATCACCGGAGAGAAGGGGAATTTCAAGGGAATAGAGTGTCCGAACTGCAGCAGCGTGTTCGATGAGCACGGTTTCAACCCACAGTTAGATTGCACTGACTGTGTGGACTTGACGGGAGACACACTCATCATTACCGTGGGGCAAGGACCAGATAGAGCCTTCTTGCAGAAAGAGAACCTGCTCGGCGAAGGCGGAAGGCTCGCGGTCGATCCCGTTACCCTGCAGAGTCTGACACACGACTCCGTATTCGTGGGGGGCGATGTCAGGAGGATCGGGTTCATGGCCGACGCGATGAAGGAAGGGATGGAGGCCGCCGAATCTATTCACAGGTACTTGAGAGGCTGGGATATGACAGAAGGCAGGAAAAGGGACTACGAGAAACCGGGCATCCCCCTAAGAAGTAGCTATAAGTCCCCGACCGAGGTTGCCTGGGTACCACCGGAAGAAAGAATGAACTTTCAACTGTTCGAAAAGGGGCTCACGTTGACAGAAGCCATAGCAGAAGCGAAAAGGTGTGTCACGTGTGGCCCCTGCGTATCCTGCAAGGCCTGCATATCCATTGGTTTTGAGAAGGCGCTATACCCAGTTGAAGTGGATGAAGAAAGGTGTAGCGGATGCGGTGTGTGCGTCTATGTCTGCAATTACGACTCAGCCCATCTGGTTGTCAAGGATGGCAAGATAGTCTCGGCAACCGACACGTTGACATGCAAATCTTGCGGCATGTGTGTGGCCGCTTGCCCAGCGGGGGCGAGAGAATTGGTCGATGATGCCACCGACAAGAGAATTGCCCGTGTATATGCGTCTCTGTCATGAGTACTCCGAGGAGAGGTGATATGAGTAACTTCGAACCCAAACTGGTGTGTTTCTCCTGTAGATTCGGATGGGGTTATCTAGCGGACGAAGATGCGCTGGCTTCTCAGATTGACAACTGGATACCCATCATTTGCAGCGGAAAGATTGACGCCACGCATATTATGGATGCCTTCAGACAGGGTGCTGACGGAGTCCTGATTCTTGGTTGTCCTGAAGGAGACTGTCATTTTCAGGACGGAAATTTCGAAACGAGGAAGAGAGTGTACCTTCTTCAGAAAGTGCTGGCCTCTTGCGGTATCGAGCCGGAAAGGGTAAGACTGGAGCTTTCCGTTGACCCTGAGGGCAAGACGATTGCAGAACGCGTGAAGAGCATGAATGAGAGCATCAAGAGAATGGGGCCGGTCAAAAGAGTCCCCTCAGCAGCTTAGATATCCTGGGCCGTTTGAGTGGACCGATAACCACACTACGAAGGAAAGAGGAAACGAGAATGATAGCCAAACCAAAGGTTGCCATCGCCTGGCTTGGCTCGTGCGGGGGCTGTGACGAGGCAGTTGTCGATTTGAACGAAGCGCTCTTGCAAGTGACCGACGCTGCTGACGTGATTTTCTGGCCGATTGCCTTGGACTACAAGTACCACCACATCGAAGCGCTCAGGGATGGCGAAATCGCCCTGAGCATCGTCAACGGGCATGTCAGAAACTCCGAGCAGGAGGAAGTGGCGAAGCTCATCAGGAAAAAATCTCAGCTTGTGCTGGCTTTTGGAGCCTGTGCCTGTTTCGGCGGAACACCCGGACTGGCGAATCTGCGCACGAAAGAGGACATTCTCAACTGGGTTTACCGCGACGCCCCCACGGTCATCAACCCGAAAGGTTGCTATCCGCAGACAAGATCGCAGGTCAATGGAAAGGAACTGACACTGCCCGAGTTCTACGAGCGTGTCTATGCCTTGAACCAGGTAATAGACGTCGACTACTATCTCCCCGGCTGTCCCCCACCCCCGGATCTGATCGCCAGTGCCCTAAAGGCAGTCCTTGAAGACAAGCTCCCGCCGCGAGGTTCGACTCTTGCACCCCAGAAAGCACTGTGCGATACGTGCAAGCGGAATGCCACCAAACCAGCAAGAATCGCCATAAAGGACATCAAGCGAATTCACGAGGTTGATGCCAACCCAGATGTCTGTTTTCTGGAACAGGGCATACTCTGCCTGGGCCCAGCCATCCGCGGCGGGTGCGGAGAGGCATGCATCAACATAAACATCCCCTGTCGAGGCTGTTTCGGCCCCGTTGAAGGAGTGGAGGACTCCGGAGCGAAGTTCCTATCTGCCCTGGCAGCGATACTCGATGTAGAAGATGACGGAGAGATGAGAGAGCTCATTGAGCGAATCGATGACCCTGCTGGATACCTGTACCGATTTTCGTTGCCTGTTTCCATTCTCGGAAGCAAGCGTATTCAGGAAAGCTGAGGAGATACAGCTATGGCCAGAACCATAACAATAAATCCGATAACCAGACTTGAAGGACATGGCAAAATCGAGATCTTCCTCGACGACGAGGGGAACGTTGAGGACGCGTACTGGCAAGTGGTTGAGCTCAGAGGGTTTGAAAGGTTTTGCATCGGTAGACCTGTTGAAGAAATGCCCCGAATAACGCCAAACATATGCGGCGTTTGTCCCACCCCTCACAACATGGCAGCGACTAAAGCCGTTGACGATGTATACAGCGTTGAACCAACGCCAGCCGCGAAACTGGTGAGACAACTCCACTACAATGCCTTTATGATAGAGGACCACTTCATCCACTTTTTCTTCCTTGCTGCGCCTGATTTCGTGGTCGGACCGGATGCTCACCCCAAAGAGAGGAATATCCTCGGTGTGATCAGCAAGCTTGGAATAGAAGTTGGCGGAAAAGTGATTGAGGTGAGGAAAAGGTGCCGGGATATAGTCCGGCTCATCGCCAGCAAGCCAGCACATCCTGAAGGTGGACTGCCCGGGGGCGTCCCAAGAGGAATTACTGAGGATGAGAGGAAGTGGATAAAGGAGACGGCCGACGATACCGTCGAATTCGCCCAGTTTGCCTTGAAGCTGTTCAAAGACGTGGTCGTGGCCAATAAGAGATATCTTGATCTCGTGCTCGATGACGCCTACAAGCTGAATACCTACTACATGGGCCTGGTAGATGACAACAACAAGGTGAACTTCTATGAGGGCAAGGTGAGAGTCCTTGACCCGCAGGGGAGAGAATACGCACTGTTTGCCCCCGAGGACTACGTTGACCACATAGGGGAATGGGTTGAACCGTGGACCTACGCAAGGCTGACTCATTTGAGGAAGATAGGCTGGGGTGGTCTGGTTGATGGTGACGGGACATCCTTGTACCGGGTTGGGCCCCTGGCCAGGTTGAATGTGGCTGACGGCATGGCCACTCCTCTGGCACAGAGAGAGTACGAGGAGATGTTCAGAACACTGGGCGGCAGGCCCAGCCACCACACTCTAGCTTTCCACTGGGCCAGGTTGATTGAGGCTCTACAAGCCGCAGAGGACATGCAGAGGATAGCGAACGATCCCCTGTTGACCAGTAAGGACACACGCAACATGAACCTCAAGCTGAAGAAGGTCGGCGTAGGTTGCGTCGAGGCGGCCCGTGGAACGTTGATTCACCACTATGAAACCGACGACAGAGGAATATTGACCAAGGCGAACCTGATTGTGGCCACTCAGCACAACGCAGCACCGATATGCTTGTCGGTGAAAAAGGCTGCCACGGCATTCGTGAAGGGCCCAGAGGTGAAAGAGGGATTGCTCAATATGGTTGAGATGGCATTCAGGGCCTATGACCCCTGCCTGGCCTGTGCTACACACGCCATCTGCGGTGAGATGCCGCTGGTGGTGAACATAAGGGACAAAGACCGAAAGATCATAAGAACGCTCACCAGGCCCTGAGATAGCTGACGGAAGCTGTGTTGATGCCCACCAAGACAGGCTAGGCAAGTCCCACCGCCTACACTCCTATTCGCCCTCCGTATCGTCATATTACTTGATGCGTCCTGTTACGTTATACTGCATTATAGGCGACAACCAAATGAACACGGAGGGGGGTAACTAGAATGGCCAACGAAAGCACGGCACAGCCTGAAGACAACAGTGTGGAAAGAGCTCCGAAAATACTAACAAAACCACTTCCCCAAATCCTGGACGAGATGGACGACAATATCAGGGCGGCTGCCGAAGCGGCGAGGAGGGCGCAAGAGGCCGCCAAGGCAGCGAGGGAAGCTGCTGGGGCCGCCACCGACGCTTCGGCACAAGCAGCCAGGCGAGCCGAAGAGGCCCGCAAGGCTGGAGAAGAAGCTGCTGCAAGCGCCACCCAGGCCGCTGCTGAAGCAGCGTCCAAAGCCGAAGACACAGCCGAGACAGCCAGACGAGCCGCTGAGGCGGCCGTGAGAAAGGCCGAGGAGGCGGACAAGACAGCCAGAGAGGCAGCCGAAGCATCCAAAACGGCTTCCGAGCAAGCAGCTGTGAGAGCCGAGAACGCAAGCTCTGCAGCCACGAGCACAGCCGAGCAGGCAGCCAAGAGAGCTGAAGACGCCAGCACTGCAGCCACAAGCACAGCTGAGCAAGCCGCCAAGAGAGCTGAAGACGCCAGCACCTCAGCCACAAGCACAGCTGAGCAGGCAGCCAAGACAGCTGAATACGCAAGCACCTCAGCCACACAAGCATCTGAAGCAGCAGCAGCCAAAGCAGAGAGCACGGCGGAGGAAGCAGCCAGTGCCGGCAGGGAAGCAGTTGACGCAGCCACGCGGGCGTCGCAGGAAGCCGCCATGCGGGCCGAAGAAGCGAGTGCTGCAGCCAGACTGGCCGCCGAAGCGGCTACTCAATCGGCTGAAGAGGCCGCTCAAAGAGCCGAAGACGCCGCCATCAAGGCCGAAGAAACAGCCAGGGCGGCCAAATACGCCGCAGAGGAAGCCACTGCCAAAGCTGAGGAGGTAGCTCTAGCTGCCAAAGAAGCCGCTCTTGCTGGAACGCGCGCCGCAGAGGAATCTGCCGCCAGAGCCGAAGAC
>JADFUZ010000158.1 GCA_015222295.1 Chloroflexota bacterium
GACCATTAAGGAGCCCCTTGGCACAGCGAACTACGGGGCAGATCCCTCCGGTCCTGTCAAGGAAACAGTCCCCGCAGGCTGCGCACATTTCCACCCACAGCCCTTCTCTCTCCGGCATTCCGATGAACGTAGTATTGAGCGCCGGAAAAATTGGCTTTTCGTCAAACATCTCAGCCATCGTTTGCACGCCGGCGCCGCACCCAAGGGAGAGAACCGCGTCAGCCTCGGCAACCTTGTCCCTCAGTTCTGCTACCATCTCCTTTTCACACTGTCTCTCAACTGTGGCTTCAAGAACCGACATGTTTTTCCCTTCCGTCGTCGCGGCGAGTCGGATTTGTGAGGCCAGTATCCCTACCTCCTTTTCGCCTCCAGCCCAGCAGACGGTAACGCATGTGCCACAACCTACTACAAGCAATCGTTTGTAGGGAGCTATCATCTGTCTGATGTCTTCCATAGGTTTTCTCTCAGCGATTATCATTTTCCCCCTCCCAGCTCTTTGAGTGTTTCGTTCGTCTCGTTTACTATGTCCAGAAACTTGTGGGGTGTGTCAGGAGCGAGGTTGAACATCCCGACGCGTCTGCCGTCTATGCCGATTTCTTCCAGAAGCGTCCGGGAGTACCTCACCCTTTCTCTTGCCCTTGTGTTTCCCTCAATGTGATGGCAAGCGCCATCTTCACATCCCAGCACCAGCACCGCTGCGGCGCCTTTTTCAAAGGCCTTCAGGATGTGGACCACGTCCACTCGCCCGGCGCACGGTACGGGGATAAGTCGCAGGTTCTCTGAGTAGTGCAGCCCCAGCCTCCCTGCCAGGTTGGCGGCGGGAGTGGCGGAGTGTTCACAACAGAAAGCTATGATTTCCCTGCTCATGAGGCCTTCAGCACTTCAATTTGGGCCAGGATCTGCTCATCACTGTAACCCTGGAACGCTATTGCTTTGGCGGGGCAAATACCGGCGCAAATGCCACATGCGTCGCAGGCAAGGTCCGAAATCTCAGCCACCTCTCTTTCGCTATCAATTCGGACGAGTTGGATGGCACTGTGGGGACAGACACGGATGCAGGTAAGACAAGCCCGACACTTCTGAGGGTCCACCTTGACTCTCTCAGCCTCAACTGTGATTCTCCCTCGGGCCAACAGCTCGTGGGCGCCCATCACGGCGCTGGAGACGTCGGCCACGATTCGAGCCGCGTCCAGATCGCCCCGACAGTCTCCAACAAAGAATATCCCTTTCCTCTCTGAAGCAACGGGATAGAGGTGCACGTTATCATCCTGGAGGAAGCCCCGCGAGTCCGTCCTGACATTCAGCAAGGACCTCAAGTCATCAGTTCCGGCGGCAGGCGAGACCTTCTCCTCAGCTACCACGACATCACAGGTGAGGGTAGCATCTTGTCCGAGAAGGACATCCTTAGCCTCGATTCTGACCAGCCCATCCTCTATTGAAATGCCGGGGCTATCTTCAAACTTCAAGAATACGACTCCGCGCTCTCTTGCCTGATGGTAGAGTTCTTCTGCTCCTTCACTGTCCACCTTGACGTTCTTGCAGAAGACATAGACTTCGCTACCCCAGCTCCGTTTGACCGCCAGGGCATTATTCAGAGTTACAAGCGTAGGCAAACGAGAGCACTCATCGGAAGAGTCAAATACGAAAGCTACACTCCTGGGCCTTGGTTGCGGACTTGAAGCTCGCAGCCACCGGGCAAGCCTCTCTTGCGAAACAATCCTGGTGCTGGACTTGCTCCCAGGATCCTGGGGTAATATCTCGGTTCGTGGGCCTGTAGCAAAGATGATAGCCCCGAAGCTCTGCACGAATTCCTCTCCGCCCTTTCTTATTCTCACGGCAAAGTTCCCTGCTGTCCCTTCCATACCAACCAGTTCCGCAGACGTGACGATCTCGATGTTCTTGTCTCTGTCTATGGCCTCTGTCATCGGGGCTACTTCGAGACCCAGGAGCTCTTCAAGCTCCCTGCTCCTCACTCCCAGGGCCGAATCTCCTACGAGTAGTGTTGTATGCAACCCAAGGCGGGAAAGCTGGATGGCCGAACTCATTGCGGAGAACCCTCCGCCTACCAGCAGCACCTCTTGTTTGACAAGCAAGTCTTTCTGCTCCACCGGCTGAAGTAGCCGGGCCCTGCCTATGGCCATCTTGATAAGGCCGCAAGCCTTTGTGGTAACGTCTCCCTCATGCGCCCAGGAGCACTGCTCCCTGATATCTGCCATGGACATGAGATAGCTGTTCAGGGCGGCGCTTCGCAATACCTGCTGAAAGACATGTTCCTTTAGCTGAGGGGCGCAGGCGGCAACCACTACCCTGTCTATGTTCTCATCCTTGATACAAGAAAGCATCTTTGCCCTTCCCTCCTCAAGGCAGAGGTCGGAGCTCAAGTTAACAGAGGCAACGTCAGCGATTGCGTCCAGTTCTCCTTTGATCGTGGGGAAGTCGATGTTCTTCATGGCTCCGCCACAATCGCAGATGAAAACGCCTATCTTTGCTTCCGTCACCGCGCTTGTACACCCAGGGCTTGTATTACCTTTGACGCCGCCGCCATTCCGTGGCCCATGGAATCAGGGATATCCTTGGGGCCCTGACACGTTCCGGCAAGGAAAACACCGTCAACATTGGTCTTGGTCGAGTTGAGAGGTTCGCTGGTATCGAAGAAGCCGCAGTCCCCCAGGTTTATCCCCAGAATGCTCGCCAGGTCCCACGAGTCCTTCCTCGGGGCGATGCCTACGGAAAGGACCACCAGGTCGAACAGCTCCCGACTGGCCTTTCCTTGTGAGATGTTTTCGAGCTTCACCTCGAGCTCGCCGGAAGGAGTCTGGGTGATCTCAACTGGTACTCCCCGAACAAAGCGCACCTTTTCTCGACACTCCTCATAGAACTGGACAAAGCCCTTTCCTGCGGTCTGAAGATCGATGTAAAAGATGGTCACCTGGGCATCGGGAATCTGATAGTTGATAAGCCGGGCGAGTCGCACGGCGTACTTGCAGCACACCTGGGAGCAATAGCCGTGGCTTTCATCTCTGGAGCCGACACACTGGACGAAGGCAACGTTTCTGGGCTCTTTTCCATTCGAGGGAAGTCTGAGACAGCCTTCACGATTGAATGTCTCCTCCAGGTCGAGGCCGGTCAAGACGTTGGGATATCTACCGTAGCCCAGAGAACCCTTGCCCCGGGCATCGAACACTTCAAAGCCAGTGGCGACAACGATGGCAGCAACGGTCAACTCGCGCCGTCTCCCCGCAGGCTCGAATTCTATCGCCTTTGTGGGGCAGCTCTCGCGACAGAGGTCGCAATCTTGCCCCCGAGAGCGAAGACAGAGCCTTTCATCAAGGACATAGGAAAAAGGCACTGCTTCCGCAGAGGGCAAGCAGACTGCCTTGGGCTCTGCGGGGCACAGCTCAGCGCATACGCCGCAGGCGATGCATCTTTCTGGATCGATAAACCGGGGCTTTTCAGCTATCTCAACATGGAAATCGCCCCGCTCACCACTTACCCTTCGTACGACGGAATTGGTCAGTAGCGAAATCCGAGGATGGATTGCGGCTTCCCTGATCTTCTGGGCCACCACGCAGACGGAGCACTCGGAGCAGACATCGGTCGCCTTGCAACAGAGAGAGGCAGCCCGTCCCCCGATTGCTGCCTCCTTTTCCACCAAATGGACGGTCAAGCCAGCATTGGCCAACTCTAGTGCCGAAGCTATTCCCGCTATACCCCCGCCAATAACCAGAACATGCGGATCCATCAATACTATGACTCTTTACCTCTTGAGAAGTTCTTCCACTCTGTCCAGCAATTCCTGCGGGTCGAACGGCTTCTGGAGGTAGTCTTCTGCCTCCATCATTATTCCTTCCCGCATAGAGAGGTGCATCTTCTCTCTGTCCTCAGGGTAAACAGTCAACATCAGCACAGGGATCTGGGAGAAGAAATGGTATTTGGGGTCGGTCTTGAGCTCCCGGCAGACCTCGAACCCATGCCTACCTGGCATTATCACGTCCAGAATAATCAGGTCGGGCCTTTCCTCCACCACTTTTCGCAGACCCTCGTCGCCGTCATACGCCGCGATTACC
>JADFUZ010000159.1 GCA_015222295.1 Chloroflexota bacterium
AGGACGTCGGAGAGGTACTTCACGTTGAACGCGATCTTCGCCTCTTCTCCGTCGACGAGGGCGTCGATATCGCCGGTATCGCCGCCAACCTCCTCCGCCTGGGCGGAGACGGTCACCTTCCCTGGGGCCAGCTCGGCACCGGGGGTGATGACCAGCCGGACGATGCCGCTGGCGTCGCGCGCAAAGATGGAGGACATTCTGGTGACGCGCAGGAACTCGCTGATGTCCACCACAGCTCTCGTGGTGTAGCTCTGCGGAATGACCTGGGAGTAGTTGGGGAATGTGCCCTGGATAAGCTGCGAGACTATCTCGGCATTCTGGAGGTGGAACAGAGCCTGGCTTTTTTGCTCATTTATAGTGAATTCCACCGGCTCCTCCTGGTCTCCGAGAATCCGGTTGATCTCGGTGAGGGTTTTCGCCGGGATGATCACAGCGATTTTCTCACTAACCGGGGAGGCAAGACCCATCTTGTGGACCGCCAGTCTGAACCCGTCGGCGGCTGCCAGATTGAGCCCTGTTCCTTCAAACTCGCAGCAAATCCCCGCCAGCACGGGGCGCGACTCATCGACGGCGGCGGCAAAGGCCACCTGCGTGATTGCTTCTCTGAGAGCGCCTGCCTCAACGCTGGCAGTTGTGCCATCGCTGATTTGTGGTATTGGCGGGAAATCCTGAGCATCAATTCCGTTGATGTGGGCTTCAACGCGAGCGCTCTTGAATCGCACGGTATGGCTATTGGCTGGCAGCGTGATGTCAATCAGCTCGTTGGGTAGGGAGTTGACGAAGTCGATGAGCAGCCGCGCGGGCACAGTGATAGTTCCCTCCTCTTCCACCTTAGCTCCGGCCCAGCATGTGGTAGCCATTTCCAGATTGGTGGCAGCCAGCTTGAGACGCGATTGCTCAGCAGACAACAAAATATTCTGGGTGATGGGCAAGGTGGATCTCGTAGCCACGGTCCTGCCGACTATGCCCAGCCCTCGACTGAGGTTTTCCTGAAGGCATGATAGTTTCATGGGAGACCTCCAACACTCATTGGTAACTAGTAATGATACTATTCGTCTTTGCTGTCGTCAATGAGCCGCGCTAACTCCGGCCGGGCTTTCTGGCACGCCCGGGCGCGGTGGCTGATTTCGTTCTTTGTCTCCATGGGGAGCTCCGCCATGGTCTTATCCATCTCGGGGAGGTAGAAGACCGGGTCGTAGCCAAAGCCACTTGCTCCTCTGGGTTCGAGTGAGATGACGCCGTGGCACTCGCCGGAGCACAACGTCACGACCCCCTTCGGCGTGGCTATGGCAATGACGCATTTGAAATGAGCGCTTCGCTTCTCCCAGGGGACACCTTTGAGTCTGGCCAGCAGCGTTCTCACTCTATCTGCATCAGTGGCACCTTTGCCGGCGAAACGGGCCGAGTAGACTCCTGGTTCGCCGTTCAAAGCGTCCACTTCGAGGCCGGAATCATCGGCGACCGCAGTGAACCCGGCCGATTGAGCGCAGGCAGTAGCTTTCAGGGTGGCATTCTGCTCGTAGCTATCCCCTGACTCAACAGGAATCGTGGTTATTCCTTCGTCGGCCAGCGTGACTATCTCGTAGCCGAGGTTCTCCAGAAGCGAGCGATACTCTCTGATCTTGCCCCGGTTGGCGCTGGCCAGCAGCAGCTTGGGCATTCTATTCGTCAAGTGGCTGAAACCTGGGAGCCAGTTTCTCGCTCACCTCCGGCATGGTGGTGTATTCCATCTCGTCCAGGGGCAGGCGGTGAGGCTCGAAGGGTCCCATGTACCGGAGGAAGTCCGCCATGACAAGGGCGTTTTGTCGCGCCCTATCGAAAGCGATGTCGTCAAAGAGGTCACTGGGTCCGATCAGCCTGCCCTCGGCCAACTGGAAGCCAGCCGCTATCACTCTGGGCGGACCGTCAAAGCGGGTGGCCTTGGAGCCGTGAAAGGGCACCGGCGTCAGTGGTCCGTGGTGAGAGCCTCTCATCCAACCTTTCACGATGTTGGGCGCGGCAAAGGGCTCAAGTATCTCACCCACAGCGGGAAAGATCCCCTGCGATCTGACGATGCATACCGGGTCGTCTTTGCCCACATACCTGCCGGCCATCATGGACAATCTCTGGGTAGAGGCACAGGCGGCAATCTCGCCCGTTTGTCTGTGGTACACTGATTTGACCGCATAACGTCCCGGTGCTCCCAGGAGAACAAGCATATCGTAGATCTCCTCGGGAGCGCTGAAGACGATCTTCTTGGCCTCCAGGACATCATGGACTTCGAATGTGAAGCCGGAATGCATGTTTGAGGCGATGACTAACCCAATGGTATTGAAAGGGTCGGCGAACATCTTGTATAGTGGCAGGTTCCAGGCACCGGAGGCTGTCTTGTCTGCCATGAATATGAGTATGGTTTCGGCCTTGCGTTCGGTGAACTGCATCTCAGCCACGCCGGGACCGAGCCCTCTGACATTGCCAGAGAAAGCATCGGCTAGCAGGTCCTGTCCGGCACCGTGAAGCTTCAGCTTCTTGGCCACCTCCGTGCATTCCACAAAGGTGTCCCAGGCTAGCTTGTGGATTTGCTCGCTGTCTTCCCCTTTCTGGTGCGTCGTTATCAACTGGATGTCATCCCCGCAGTGTGTGACGTGGTAATCGATGAGAATCCCCTCCTCCTTGGCCCGCCCCAAGCTTTCGCGGGCTTTCTCTAGAGTGTCCGGATGGGTACAGGAATGGCCGACATAGCCACCAACGTCGGCTTTGATGGCGCTCAGTGTTATGTCCACTATGACCTCCTTTCCCCAGCAATCAAAGCGGCCGGTCAAATGATGTGGGAGCGAAGTGAAGGAATCCTTGTTCTCTGCTGCGTTTGGCGGGAACTGTGAGAGTGACTGTCTTCCAGGGGCCCCTGGAACAGGCCATGTAGATCGCCGGGTAACACTTCTCCAGTTTAGCAAGGGAGCCATCGAAGGTCAAGGCTCACGAGTGAGCCTCTTGACAGCCGAAAGTTCCATCGTGGAGCAGTTACCCACGGCTTATCCGGGTCAAGCTGGCATGCTAATATGGTTGTTGTCAGAGCGGACATGAACAGCGAAATGTTGCCTCAGGTTAGAGCTCTGCTCCAGCAGTTCAGTCTCAGGCCGCGGAAAAGACTGGGACAGCACTTCCTGGTTGACGGAGATGTGCTGGAACGTATCCTGTCCGCGGCTGAGCCCGAGCCCGAGGATATCATAATCGAGATAGGTCCGGGCCTGGGCATCCTGACCAGGAGGCTGGCTGAGGCAGTTAGCAGGGTTATTGCCGTGGAGCTTGATTCCAGGTTGGTGAGTATGCTGAGAAAGGAACTGGCGGCCTGGCCCAATGTTGAGATTGTCCATGGCGACGTACTGAAGACTGCGCCCCAGCAGCTCATAGCGGGCGGTTCCGGCTTCTCAGGCTGCGCCCCAAGCTACAAGGTGGTGGCCAACTTGCCTTACTACATCACTTCACCGGTACTGCGTCATTTCTTGCGGGCTTCCTCCAGGCCTTCACTGATGGTGGTCATGGTGCAGAAGGAAGTTGGCGAGGCCATAGCTGCTGTTCCCGGCAAGCTGAGCATACTGGCGGTGGGTGTTCAGTTCTACGCCAGGCCGAGCATCGTCGCCCATGTGCCGGCGGATGGCTTCTATCCGGCGCCGAAAATAGACTCGCTTGTCCTGCGCCTGGACGTCCGTCACAAGGTCGCTGTTGAGGTGGAGGACGAAGATGCTTTTCTTGACATGGTCAGTTGTGGCTTCAAGTCGCCTCGCAAGCAACTCCGGAACTCCCTGTCCCGTGCCCTGGGAATACCCGCCGTGCAGGTCGCGGCGTCTCTGGAAAAGGCCGGTATAGAGGCCAGGCGGCGGGCGGAAACCCTCAGCATGGAGGAGTGGAGAGCGGTATACTGGGCTTTCGGCAGAAGCAGGGAGTAGTCAAATGCTGACTGTTTATGCCCCGGCCAAGGTGAACCTGGTTCTCGAAGTACTGGGGGAGTGTGCTGATTATCACGAGCTGTCCAGCGTTGTTCAAGCGATTGGCCTGTACGACGTGCTCAATTTCGAACTGGCGGACGAACTTTCTTTCGAGTGCAGTGAAGCGAGCCTGGAGAGTCACAATCTGGTAGTTGAAGCAGCCACGCTGCTCAGGGAAGCGACAGGGCATCGTGACGGGGCGCGGATAGAACTGCGTAAGCATATTCCCTGGGGGATGGGACTTGGAGGTGGCAGCAGCGATGCCGCCAGTACTCTCAAGGCGCTTAGCAAACTCTGGAAGCTGGAGCTACCGACTCTCGACTTGCTTTCTCTGGCCTTCAGGCTGGGCTCAGATGTCCCTTTCTTCATCTACGGAGGTACCGGTCTGATAGAGGGGAGGGGGGAAAGGGTAACCCCTTTGGCGCCCCTGACCCCGACCTGCTTTGTATTACTGCTGCCGTCGGTGGCTGTGATGCCGGGGAAGACGAAGCAACTCTACGGCAAGCTGAAAGCTGGCGACTACACCGAGGGGCAATTCGTTCGTGCAGCCCTGCTCTCTCTGAGGCGGAGTGGCACGGTCCTTCCGAGTCTGATGTGGAACGCCTTTGAGAGAGTAGCTTACGACCTGTTTCCCGAACTCGATGAGCTCAGGAGCACCCTGGAGAAAGCCGGAGCTTCCAGTGTCTGTCTGGCCGGCTCCGGTCCGTGTCTTTTCACCCCTGTCACGGAAGAGGGTAGGGCCAGGGAGATATGTTTGCGCCTGGAAGGCCAGGGGCTGCAATGCTACCTGACACGTTCTGTGGCTGCGCAACAATAGCTGGCGCTGGCGCCATCGTTTCCCCGAACGGTCCTGCGCCTGCACAGGCATGGTGGTGGCACGGGAGTGTTACTCCGTCGCCGGCGCCTCTCGGCTAGTCTCCTTGTGGGTTCAATGACAGGGCGAGCTTCTCCTCTTCTGCTCTGGTCTTGACCTCCCCGTCCAGCCTTGCCGTTTGCAGGCGGCGAAGGGCTATGCCTAGCTCCGGTCCGGCGGGAAAGCCCAGCTCTCTAAGCCTTTCTCCGTCAACCGAAGTCTTTACATAGCGCAATGTGGTCAGAAACAGCTCGAGCTTAAGAGACGCTGATCGGAATTCTGAAGCTATGACATTGGATTGAATGGCCACGGGTCGGAACTCACGGAGAAAGCGGTAGATCTCACTACGCCTGATGGAGGGTCTATTCAGGAAGGGAAGCCCGGTCTTGAGCCGCAGTGTATGGCGCAATACGTCAGCCAGGCTGTTCGGCAGATTGAGGCGCTCGATGAATCTCTCATTCTGTTGTTCGCTGAGATGGTAGACCAGCAGGCACAGGTAAAGTGAGGGAAGCTGCCCGGCCCGGCTGAGCTGGCGCGCCTTATCAAAGCTCCCGGCTATCCAACCATTACCCTTGAGGGCAGGGTGAATCTCCGGCAGCACGCCCAGCTCCCCGAGTCGCCTGATGGCATGTTCCGGGTGCTTCTCTCGCAGAATGAGTTCCAGCTCATGCCTCGTACGGTCGGCGCTTATGGTTCTCAGCATGGGGATGTCTCGCTCGAGCAGTCTGGCGGTCTCTGGCTCGAGGCTGAAGCCCAGCCGTTGCTCGTAGCGGACAGCTCTCAGGATTCTGGTGGCGTCGTCGCAAAAACTCCTGCTGTGCAGGACGCGGACCAGGCCGTGCTCGAGGTCCACCTTGCCTTGATAGGGGTCGACTAGCTCTCCGTAGTCGTCTGGAGCCAGCGATATCGTCATGGCATTGATGGAGAAATCCCTCCGCAAGAGGTCGTCGCTGAGTGTACCTGGCGTGACTGTTGGTAGTGCCCCGGGCCGGGCGTAAGTCTCCCCTCGGGCAGTAGCCAGGTCCAGAGTGAAATCGCCGCAACTGAGCTTGGCAGTGCCGAAGCGAGGATGGGTAGCTAGCTTTGCCTGCGTGGTTCCGGCCAGCCGCTCCGCCAGTTCCAGCGCGTCCCCTTCAACGACCAGGTCAAGGTCGAAGTTGGGATGGCCGAGGAGCAGGTCCCGCACCACTCCGCCGACGAGATATGCCCTTTGCCCCAGCCGGTCGGCCTCTCTGCTGATGGTTCCAACCAGCTCAAGAACCTGGTGGGGTAGGTACCGCTCAACTTGTGGAGCAAGGTTCATTCTTGCCTGGTTCCGGGCAGTTGGGCGCCCGCCGTCATGCTACCCGTACCATTATATCATCGCAGCTCTTCCCGCACCTGGTGCGCCGCTCGGGGGCGCTGAGGTCGTTGAAACTAAGCCCATCAGGACGTGGCTGGGTCGCGGAG
>JADFUZ010000160.1 GCA_015222295.1 Chloroflexota bacterium
ACTCGTCGCGGGAATAGGATTTTCGCTTCGGTCGCAAGAGAAGGGGCAGGTAAACGAGACCCACCATCATTTGTGCCAGAAATCCCAGAAGGACCCTGACAGAACGCTTTCCCGAGCCCAGCTCGCTGCTAACACTGTCTCTGAGCAAATTGCATCCCAGGCCCAGCCCTTCTCTCGCTGAAGGATAGGTTACCACAAATTCCCCCCCCTGTTTCAGCACTCGAACAATCTCGCTGGTGACCTCCCTGCCATCCTCTACGAAGTCCATGACGTGCAGGCATAGCACTTTGTCAAAGCTCTCCGCGGGGAATTGTAACTGATGGGCATCCATGACAAGCAGCTCGATTTCCTTGCCCCACTTCAGAGCTTTCTTGCGCGCCTTTCGCAGTGCGGTCTTCGAGAAGTCTACTCCGACAATGTTGACATCTCTGTTCCTTTGCAGGATGTGAAGGGCTTCATTGCCAGTTCCCAGGCCTACACATAGCACCCGGTCATTGTCCTTCAGCTCAAGGCTGGCAACACACGTTGCGTGCAGCTCCCGATAACGGGGGAACCGTGCCGCAGCGAAATCATAGACCGGGTTGTAGACAAGATCGAAATACGTCTCTAGGAGCTTCCCCGCAAAGCTCATGCACTTCAAAAGTACAGCAAAGCAACGTGTGCGTCAAGCTGCTTGTGGCTTGGCAAAGGGGCAGAGGGGAAAAGACTACTGGTAGGACCTTCTTCTTATCACTTCATAGGCGACATAGGCGACGGCCAGCACGACAGCGACTATGATCACGACCCTCGCCGGCGTGGGGAGCTTGGAGAAGGCCAACCCAACGTGGAACGACCACGGTTCGCTCACGCTTTCGTTGGCAGCACCATCTACCGACTTCACCCTCCAGTAGTAGGGCGACTCTTTGTCGGTCGCGCTGAGCTTCTCCTCTTTGGTCAGAACATACTCCGACACGGAAAGCCCGCCCTTTTCCAGCACCAGGGATCCGCTGCTGAACTTCTCATCGGTGGCCACCTGTAGAACATAGGTTATCCCGCTGGCATCAGTAACGGCTTCCCAGTCGAAATAGGTTGTTGACTTCGCCCGGGCTCCCATTTCTGGCGTCAAGAGCAGTGCAACCGGCGGTGGCGTCGACTCCATGGTGAACGTTGCTGACGCTGCGTTATTGCCGTCGCTGGCGGTCATCATCTGCTCGCCGTGCCTGCTCGCGGGAATAATACAGGTGACCGAAAACCTGCCGTTGGCATCCGCCACTGTGCTCCCCACTACCATTGCCTCAGCAGTGTAGGTGACAGTTATGCCCGCATCGGGCTCGAATCCGCTGCCGCTGACAGTGACGTCGCTGCCCACATGACCTGTCGTCTGGCTGAGATTGATAGCACTACCCACACGGAAGTCCACCGTATCCCTGTTCTGAGCTTCGTCCTTCGCCTCAACCTCGTATGTCCCGGCGCCCTTTGCTGGCACGGAGAAAGTGACCTCAAAGCTGCCGTACTTATCGGTCTCATCTATCGCCACCTCATCACCGCTAAAAGCGACAGTAACCTCTTTCATGCAGCCAAAGCCGGTTCCCTGAACCGTTACCGTGTCGCTGCACAGCCCTTCGCTTGCCGCGATCATCAACTTCGGCTCCACCGTGAATTCGGCTTCTGCCTCATTGCCGGTCTCATCAGATGCCACTACGATATGAACACCGGCGGTGCTCTCGGGAATGACAACGGAGCAGGTGAACTCGCCATCTCCACCAGTCTCCTCATCGCCGCTAACAATAGCCACGTCATAGTCATCGTACTCTATGGCGATATCGTCCCTCGCAGCGAAGTCGGCGCCCGAGACGTCAACAGCCGCTCCTACCGGACCTCTGTCCATGTCCAGAGTAATCTCAGCCCGGATTACTGTGAACTCGGCCACAGCCTCGATGATCCGGCTATCGGCACATGTCACATACACATAGTGCCTTCCGCGACGCACTTCTTCACGTTTATGACCATCTCCAAGCTGCTGTGGCACTCTGAAGCGCGTGCTGAAGACACCGTGGTCATCAACCAGCAGCCCTGGTTTCACACAGTGATAGACGGAAACGTCGTTGTCAATCTCATCGAGTGCGCCGGCCTTCTGGCTGGAGAAATAGATATCCACGTGAGAGTAATACTCCAACCCCGGCGTGAAATCACTGGGAGGGAAACCCGTGCCGTCGACATGGACCCAGGAGTCCAATTCGGCCTCCCCAGGATACAGATCAATCTGCTTATATGCCAGAACTGCCGCAGGCGATACAACTACCGCCACGACGGACAGGACGATGGCCAGTGACAGACTGCGCAGAACCCTGTTGTTTTTCAACGCTTCTACCACTGTATATAACGTTTTTTGGCTCCCAGTGGCTAATGCGCGCATTCCCCTTTTTCCCCTGTCCCCCGTAGGCAGCCATAGCCAAGGGGGATTGATAGCCGCCACACTCGATGCTACTATTTGGCGACCTTCAAGCGGTCAGGCAAAGAAGAATTAGAAGGAGGAACCCGGAATGATAGATGTCCCGGCATTACAGGGTATTGTGGGAGAAGACTGGGTGATAACCCGGAGAGAACAGGCGCAGAGCTACCTGGTGGATGAGACGGCTCTGCCTATAAGGCCAGAACCCGCGGAAAACGTTGTTGTTGTGAAGCCTGCCAACAGGGAAGAGATAGCGGAGATCCTGAAGCTGGCCAACAGAGAGAAAACCCCCGTTTATGCCAGAGGCGGGGGCACGGGCAACATCGGAGGGGCCATCCCCACTATGG
>JADFUZ010000161.1 GCA_015222295.1 Chloroflexota bacterium
GGAATAGCGTGGATCACCCCTTCGGCGAAGAAGAGAAGGAGCTACTAGCCCAGTGCGAAAGGGCTCTAGCCAGGGAAAACCTGGTCTCCATGGATAGAATTGTCGGCAATGAGGATAGTGGGACCACAATTAGACTGATCGTTCCAGAACGCTTCGCCCATGTCGCCTATGGCGGAGGGAATCTCTTCATACCCCCAAAGGGGAAAGTTGAACAGCCGACATATCAGATCATAATGTTCGCCGATGAAGCCTTCGAGACAAACAGGGCCAAGCCACTACCTGAAGCAGATATCTCCATAAGACTGGCCATGCTAGATGATGGAAGGGTGATCAAGATAGCAAAGAATAGCAACTACATAGGCGAGTACAAGAAAGGGGTCTTCGCCGCAGAAGACTGGGTGGCAAAAACCAGGAGGGGTGGAATATTCTTGCACGCAGGTTGCAGGGAGGATTGCCTCCAGTCAGCGCATGGTGATTACCAGACTGTCAGGACTCTGCTTGTTGCCCTGAGCGCTAACGGCAAGACAACGACAACATGTAAGATCTTGGCCAGGAAAGGTAACGAGAAATCATGGCTTATTCAAGACGACGGCGGAACCCTCATGCCCGATGGCTCCTTTCATGGCTTTGAAGCGGGAGGAGTATTTGTAAAAACAGAGGGTGTGAATCCCGGCACTCAGGTTGAGATATTTTACGGACTGTTGAAACCTGAAACCCTGTGTGAGAACGTGCATGTGACAGAAAACGGCGACCTTGACTTCTACAATCTCGCCAGAACGTCCAACGGCAGGGCCGTCATCCAGAGAAAGGACTTCATGCACGCCAGCCCTTATATTGACGTCGACAGAATCGACAACTTGATTCTTATTACCAGAGGGCCCTTGATACCAGCAATATCGAAACTGACCCTGGAGCAAGCTACTGCGCTTATGATGCTGGGACAGGCAATGGAGTCATCAGCCGGTGACCCGACCCAGGCTGGCAGGATCAGAAGCGAGTTCTTCTATGATCCCTTCCTGGCGGGGGACAGAGCACAGCACGCGAACGTATTCTACGGGATACTAGAGGGGCTCCCCCACGTTAATTACTACCTGCTCAACACCGGAGCGATAGGCAGCAGACCCCTGGACACTGCCGAATTGGACGAAGAGGACACACACTACAGAGACATAAGGCTGGAATACACGCTGGCCATACTTGATTCGCTAGCCAGGGGCGGCCTTGAGGACTGGACAGATTCACCCTCAGGATTCATGGTGCCGAGGTCGATAAGGTATGTTGACGACGTCTATTCACACCCGGAAAAACTTTTCGGCGCAACAGAGTTCGAAGAGAGACAGCGGGCGCTTGACAGAACAAGACGCGAGGTAGTGGTGCAATACGGTGACTCCCTGCACCCCAACATAAGGAGCGCCTTTGGTGAACCCTGAACGCTAAGGCAGTTTGAACGTCCTTCGGGAGGATCCTTACGTGTTGTTGGCCTTGCTTTCACCCAAGAATGACTCAACTGCCGGCAGGTGGCCGCTGGCAGCTTGCTTTGAGACATAGCTCAGGTTAGAATAGTTTTACTTACTCAACAAAGTAGAAATCGAGGTTGGCGGAATGATCAATGATGATGAGCTCTACCGGCGTTTGGTAGAAGAGAAGGCGCAAGTCGCAGAAAGGCTGGAGCAATTCAAGGCCCGCGGGCAGGAAGCGGGGGAAAGCCGTGAAGGCAGTCCTTTCGGCAAGAGGGAGGAGGAGGCAAGCGAGGCGTTCGAATTAGAGAAGAGACTAGCTCTCGAGGAAAAGCTAGCGGCTACTCTGGCCAAAATCGACCATGCCTTAGCTAAGTATGAAGCCGGTACCTACGGGCTATGCGACTCCTGTGGGCGGCCGATAGAACGCGAGCGCCTTGAAGCATTGCCTCAAGCAAGCTTGTGCTTGGCTTGTAAAGCGCGTCAGATAAAGGATGCAACCGGGGCAAGATAGAAAACGAGTAGGATTACTACTGCTTCTTACTGCCGCGGTGCTGATCCTCGACCAATTGAGCAAGTCCTGGATCAGGGCCAATATTCCCCCAGGACAATCACTACCAGAGCACGGTTGTCTGCAACTCACCCACATCACGAACACAGGTTCGGTCTTCGGATTGCTACCGAACCAGAATTCCGTCCTGACCGTTGCCACGATAATCATTTTGCTGCTCATCCCACTCTTTCTGCGTCACCTGTTTGTCAACTATCGCTACACTGTCACTGGTCTAGCCATTGTATCTCTTGGTCTAGTCATGGGTGGGGCTATTGGCAACTTGATCGACCGCCTTCGCTTCCATCATGTAACCGACTTCATCCACGTTCGCCTAGTGAACGACTTCTTTTGGCCGGCCTTCAACGTCGCTGATGCCTCCATCGTGATCGGCACCCTCACCCTTCTTTTCTCCCTCTATCGAACCGGCCTGTTCAGCAGGGCTTATGACCCAAGTCGCGAACGTGGAGACTAGGACGCTTAGGCTTGCTCCAAATGCGGGTACCATCCGCCTGGACAAGTACGTGGCTCAAGCCCTTCCTCAATTATCCCGGTCCCAGGTGCAGAAGCTAATCAGGCAGGGCTATGTTCTAGTGAACGAACACAGGGCAAAGACAAGCAAGAGTGTAAGCAGCCGCGACAAGATAACCGTTCGTATGCCTTCTCCACCCACCCAGCCCATAGCTCAACAGACTTCTCTCGAGATCCTTTACGAAGATAGGGATGTGATAGTCATACATAAGCCCGCTGGACTGGTCGTGCATCCGGCCCCTGGCCACCCCGACCACACCCTGGTTAACGCCGTCTTGGCCCTGTGTCCGTCATTAGCTTCGAGCCGCGACGTGACGCGTCCGGGGATAGTCCATAGACTGGACAAAGACACTTCTGGGCTGATGGTCATAGCCAAGAGCGACTACTCTCGACAGCATCTGGTCAACCAGTTCAAGAGTCACGACGTAGTCAAGGACTACCTTGTTCTCGTCTCAGGCAGAGTAGCCAGCGAACACGGGGAAATTGACGCTCCTATTGGGAGAGATCCCCACAATCGTAAACGTATGGCCATATCGGAGACAGGGAAGCAAGCCAAGACGGAGTATCGGGTTGTAAGACGCTTGAATGACTCCACTTTGCTAGACGTCACACCCAGGACTGGGCGCACACACCAGATTAGAGTCCACCTATCATCTATTGGCCATCCCGTGGTTGGCGACCCCGTTTACGGCAGAAAACCACGATGCGCACCTCGAGGCTCAGCCCCACGACGACAGTTCGTCCACGCGTACCACCTCGGGTTTCGCCTGCCATCAACCGACCAGTACAAGGAGTTCACCTGCCCTTTGCCAGCGGACTTGCAACAAATCCTGGAGTCCCTTGCCGACGATGCCTGGACAGCTTGCCTGAGAGAACAAGACGTGCTATATTCCCACGGAGATCTGGACAGAAGGGATTTGAGAGATTGAAACCGCTGGGCCAACTCAATAGTGAACAAATCCAACGAGAAGGCAAGCTGTTGTCGCATCTGCTGGGCGAGAACAGGATGGAGGACCTAGCCCGTTTTGAGTCTGACTTGACTCAACAACAGAGTCGGCTGTTGTTTGAGATAACCACAGAGATAGAGGACACTGAAAACGCTCTGAGACAGGCTGAGCAGCTCGTCCAGAGACTCAAGAATCATTTGGACCAGCTAAGAGGTCTGCAAAGAGTTCTGTCCAAGTAGCGCTCTCTCGGTTCGGCCTTCCACGCCAAGAGGATTGGATTCGCCGTAACGCACCATCATGGAATCTGAACTGAAGGCACCCATCAGAGTTCGCTTCGCCCCCAGCCCCACAGGCTATCCGCATCTAGGTAATATCAGGACTGCACTGTTCAATTGGCTTTTTGCGCGGCATCACAAGGGCAAGTTCATTCTGCGCATAGAGGACACCGACGTCGCCCGCAGAGTGGAAGGAGCAGTCGAAACTATACTGGACAGCCTGCTTTGGCTTGGACTTGAGTGGGACGAGGGACCGTATTTGCAGTCGCAGCGACTGCACTTGTACCTCGACGTCTCAACCAGGTTGCTCGAAGAGGGCCATGCTTACACGTGCTATTGTTCCCCGGAGCGGCTGGAAACGATGCGCCAGGAGCAGATCAAGCGAAAACAGCCACCAGGATACGATGGCCACTGCCGCCACCTAACACAGGGGGAGAAGACCCGACTGGAGAAAAGCGGTATTGCGCCCGTAGTCCGCTTCAAAACACCCCTGGCGGGCGAAACCAGCTTCCACGACCTGATTAGGGGACAGATAACTTTCAAGAACATAACCTTAAGCGATTTCATCTTGCTCAAGTCAGACGGCTACCCAACATATCATCTGGCTAACATAGTGGATGACCACCTGATGAATATCTCTCACGTCCTGAGAGCAGATGAATGGCTTTCCAGCACTCCCCTCCACGCATTGCTGTATCAGGCGCTGGATTGGCAGCCTCCTCAGTTTGCCCATTTGCCTATGATACTGGGGCCCGACAAATCCAAACTCTCCAAGCGTCACGGCGCCACCACCCTTACTGAATATAGAGAACAAGGTTACCTTCCTGAAGCGATGGTCAACTTTCTCGCCTTGCTGGGGTGGTCGCTCGACGACAAGACAGAGTTGCTAAGTCGTGACCAACTAGTAGAGCACTTCTCTCTGGAGAGAATAGGCAAGAGTGGAGCCATCTTCAACAGGACTAAACTAGAATGGATGAATGGGGTCTACCTGCGACGATTGGGGGCAGCGGAATTTGCCCAGCGAGCAACTCCTTTCTTGGACAGGGACTTACCTTCGTCGGCGAGGCGTCCACTAGACCTAGCGTACGTACGTCAAGTCACGTCTCTGCTCCAGGAGCGGTCCAGAACGCTGGCTGAGATTCCCCAGCTTGCCGACTTCTTCTTCCTCGATGCGATCGACTACGACGCCGGCTTGCTTCTGGGCAAAGAAATGAACGCCGAATCAGCTGCCAACGCTCTTCAAGCCGCCGTTACGGAGTTGGGGCGTGCAAGAACCTGGGATGCCAGCTCACTTGAGGGCATTCTTCGCCCGTTGGCAGCAACGTTAAACCTGAGCACAAGAAACTTCTTCGGCCTGTTACGAGCAGCCACTACAGGACGCACTGCGGCACCACCACTGTTTCAGACCATGGCCGTATTAGGCCAACAGAAATGCCTCCAAAGACTGGCCGCAGCGCTGCAAAAGCTACCCGCAGTGCAGCAATGACCAGAGCTGCCGAACATGAGCACAAGTGAGGATACTGAACTCTGCAAGTCACAGTCGACGACAGGGAAGTCAGCCAGAACCCATTGACAGAAGTCGGAATTTGAGATATTTTTTGAACCAGTTGTATTGTCTAGGAGGTCTAGCTGATGTCAGAGATCAACATGATTGTTTGCTGTAAGCAGGTTCCCGATCCCGAGGCGCCACCTTCAGCGTTCAAGGTCGACACGGCAGCCAACAGCGTGACCTTGCCGCCGGACATAAAGCCCGTGATCGGGCAATATGACGAGTTCGCCCTGGAGGCTGCTCTGAGAATCAAGGACAAGGCAGGCGGCAAGGTCACGGTGCTTAGCCTGGGCAACAAGCTGGTGCGTGACGTCATCAAGAAGGCTTTGGCTGTTGGGGGCGATGAACTCGTCCTTCTCGAGGACGATGCCTTTGAGCAAAGCGATAGCTGGTCGACCGCTTATGCTCTGGCGACGGCAATCGAGAAAATCGGCACCTACGATTTGATTCTCTGCGGCAGGCAGTCTTCCGATTGGGACGCCGGGCAAGTTGGCACAGGCATCGCGCAACTCCTCGGAGTGCCCGCTGTCACCTTGGCCAGGAAGGTGGAGATCGATAGCGGGAAGGCAATCATAGAGCAGGTTATCCCCGACGGTTATCAGGTCGTCGAAGTCGGGCTTCCCGCAGTCGTCACGGTTACCAGTGAATTGGGCAACCTGCGCTATGCGGTACTTAGAGGGATCATGGCGGCAGCCAAGAAGCAACCCACAGTATGGAAGCCAAGCGACCTGGGACTCGACTCTTCGCAAGTCGGTGCCGCTGGCAGACATACCAAGCTCGTTCGACTCTTCCAACCTGTCAAGGAGGCTAAGTGCGAGATCGTGGAAGGTGACAGTGCCGCAGAGGCGGGTGCGAATTTGGCCTTGAGACTCAGACAGGCAAAGATACTCTGACATCCAGGAGGAAACGATGACTGAGAACAAGGGCGTATTGATCTACGGCGAGTTAGTCAGCGGACGATTGTCTTCAACCACTACTGAGCTACTGGGATGCGGGAGACGTCTCGCTGATCAGTTGAAGGAGGATTTGTGCTGCGTATTGGCCAGCGATGCGGTCGGGGAAGCCCCAGGACAGGCAATCGCTTTTGGAGCAGATAGAGTCTATGCAGTAGAAGACTCCGCACTCAAAGAAGACCAAGCGGATGCTCACGTCCAAGTTGCGGAAAAGATGGCCAGTGAGGCCTCACCTCGAATCATTCTTATGGGGCAAACGCCCACGGGCAGAGACTTGGCTCCTCGCCTCGCCTTTAGATTGAAAACCGGACTATCCACGGATTGCATTGACCTGGCCATAGATCCAGAAACAAAGCTGCTTCAGCAGACAAAACCCGTGTACGGAGGCAACGCTCACGCCCTGTTCACTTGCGACATCATGCCCCAGATAGTCACTGTGAGGGCAAAGGCAATGACACCGTTGGAGGGTGACGACTCCCGCGAGGGAGATGTCATACCTACAACGGTCGACATAGATACGTCAGTCATACGTGTTAGAATCGTAGAGAAGATAAAGGAAGAGGTTACCGGCGTTAAGCTTGAGGATGCCCCAGCGATAGTCAGCGGGGGCAGAGGAATTGGGGGTCCTGAACCCTTCAAGACAACGCTAAAAGAACTAGCCGACGTATTGCACGGTGCAGTGGGTGCTTCCCGCCCCCCCGCTGACAACGGCTGGGTGCCAGAGGCAATGCACATCGGCCTGACAGGGAAGATCGTTGCTCCGGATATCTATGTTAGCGTAGCGATATCCGGGGCCAGCCAGCACATAGCCGGCTGCTCCGGCTCGAAGACCATGATTGCCGTCAACAAGGACCCCGACGCAAACATATTCAGGGAGGCATCGTTCGGTGTCGTTGGGCGGTACGAAGAAGTCCTGCCCGCCCTCACCAAGAAGCTAAACGAATTGCTGGCGGGCTAAGGGCAATTGGCCAGCCACCCCCGGACCACGACGTTACTCCCTGCCTGCCTTCGAATCAGCAATGACTTTCTGGCTAACATGAGCAGGCACCTCCTCGTAGTGGCTGAAGTCCATGGCAAAGTTTCCACGGCCCTGAGTAATCGATCTCAAGTCGATGGCATAGTGAAGTAGTTCCGCATACGGTGCCTGTGCCGTGATTACGTTGCTGCCTGCTTCGGGACTCATCCCAAGCACACGTCCCCTCTTGGTATTGAGATCACCAATGACATCACCAGTAGATGCTTCAGGCACCGTGACGCTGAGATTCATCATGGGTTCAAGCAATACCGGCTGTCCGTCGGATAGCCCTCTCTTTAGGGCTTGAGCTCCGGCTATCTTAAAGGCTATGTCTGAGGAGTCCACGGCGTGGAAGCTGCCATCGCAAAGCGTTACTTTCACGTCGACGACAGGATATCCAGCCAACACGCCCTCTTGCTTCATCTCATTGACCCCCTTCTCCACAGAAGGAACGTAATTCGCCGGGATAGCTCCCCCAACGATCTTCTTCTCGAATTCAAATCCACCACCCCGAGGCAAGGGCGCCAAATCCAGCAAGACATGTCCGTACTGACCATGGCCTCCCGTCTGTTTCCTATGCTTGTACTCTGCCCGAGTTGCCATTGTGATGGTCTCCTTATAAGGCACCCTTGGTGGCTCCAACTTCACATCCACACCAAACTTGCGGTGCATCCTTTCCCTGACCGTCTCCAAATGGCTGTCTCCCACTCCCGACACAATAACCTCATTTGTGTCGGCTTCGTGGCGCACCTTGAGAGAAGGGTCCTCCTCACAAATCCTGGGCAAAACCGTGCTCATCTTGTCCAGATCGTCCTTCGTCCCGGGCCGAATCGCCATGCTGAAGTTCGCTTGAGGGAAGTCAATGCCCTCCAACACCACAGGATGCTCACGGCCACATAGGGTATCGCCGGTGCTGGTAAGGCTCAACTTGGCCACCGCTCCAATATCCCCAGCAATCAGTTGGTTCACGGGCTGTTGTTGCTTGCCCAGCGGAACGAAGAGTTGACCAATACGCTCCATGCTGCTCTTGTTGGCATTCCAAACCTGTGAATTGCTGAACATGGCCCCAGAGTAAATGCGGAAACAGCTGATCTTTCCCGTGAAAGGGTCAGCACTAGTCTTGAATACAAGGCTCGCAAGTGGCGCTGCTGCGTCAGCCTTTTCTGTCCCTTTCCCTCCCACCATAGTCTCCGAAGCCAGCGCGGCGGCTCTTTCCCCAGGCGAAGGTAGATACTGGCAAATAGCGTCCAAGACTGAACTGATGCCAATACTTCGTAGGGCAGAGCCAACAAACACAGGGACTAGCTTACCCAAGACAGTTGACTGTTTCATCGCTGCGAAAATCTCATCATTACTTATCTCTTCGCCTTCCAAGTATCTGCTGATAAGTTCATCATCAATCTCAACCACAGCCTCCACGAGGTTTTCTCGATGAAACTTGGCCTGCTCAAGAAGCGACGGAGCTACGTCCACCTCCTCTTGCTTGCCACGGTAGCCTTTCATAGTCACCAAATCTATGAAACCGTGAAACTCACTCTGTGACCCCATGGGCAACTGAGTCGGAAGGCACCTCGTTCCCAACCTGGACCGAATCGCCTCCAAAGTGCGGAGAAAATCAGCGTTTTCTCGATCCATCTTGTTGATGAAAACCAACCGAGGCAACTTCGCCTTCTCGGCATAGTCCCATACTTGTTCTGTGCCCACCTCCACGCCGGAGGCAGCGCACACTACGACGACCGCTGCATCGCTTGCGCGGATACCGGCTTTGACCTCGCCAGCGAAATCAGCGTAGCCAGGAGTGTCAATAACGGTCAGTTTCCTTCCGTTCCACTCGTGTGGCAGCACAGACAAGCTCATACTCATCTGCCGTTCTATTTCCGCCGGGTCGTAATCCGACGTGGTGCTGCCATTGTCGACGCTGCCTAACCTCTTGATCGCCCCTGAAGTGAACAGCATGGCTTCAGCAAGGGAGGTCTTGCCGGCACCGTAATGGGACAACAACACAACATCACGAATTTGGTCTGTTTTGTACGAGTTCAACACCCTGCTCCTTTCTCTTTTCCTAGCTCCAGCCTTTGCCTCCGGTCGAATTATAGGCCGCCACCCAGATGATAGCCAGCAACTGTCACTCTCGAGAGTTGAATGCTATAATCGCGCTGTTGAAGAAACAAGATGAAACTGAGTCATGAAGAAGTCATACATATCGTCTCGCTGGCTCGCCTGGCTCTAAGCCAGAGTGAAATCGAGAAATTCACCGTCCAGTTATCCCACATTCTGGAGAACTTCGAAATACTCCAGCAAGTCGACACCACGAATACAGCGCGAGCAGCTCAGGCCGTCCAGCTACAAAACGTCTTCAGAGATGATACCACAGCCAAGTCATATCCTCAAAACGAGATTCTGGCCAACGCGCCCGATCAGGAAGAGAACTGCTTCAAGGTGAGACCAATACTGGAGTAAACGCACCCGCAAATGATGGATGCGTTCTTCGCTGTGTGCCATATGTCCAGAACCGAGGAAATATGCCCGAGAACCAAGCGCAGCCGGCACGGAGTCATGAGCGCGGCACCGTTAAAGAGAGGCTGTGAATGCAGTGAGTGACTTGTACCAGCTGACTATTCATGAGGCGCATGAGCTTCTAAGACAGAGGAAAATCTCCTCAGTTGAACTCACGAAGTCCGCGCTGACGCGCATGGCCGTGGTGGAGAGCAAAGTTCGAGCTTGTATCACTATTACCGACGAATCAGCGCTTGAGCAAGCAGCAGAAGCGGACACCCACATAGGTACTGGGCACATTCAACCGCTAACCGGCATACCGACCTTGGTCAAGGATCTCATATGTACCAAAGGCATACGAACTACGTGCGGTTCAAAGATGCTGGAAGCTTTTGTTCCGCCCTATGATGCCACCGTCATCGAGAAACTGAAGGCCCAAAAGGCGGTAATCCTCGGCAAAACAAACATGGATGAGTTCGCCATGGGCTCGTCCACGGAACACTCCGCCTTCTTCCCGACTCATAACCCTTGGGATTTGTCCCGTGTACCCGGGGGCAGCAGCGGCGGCTCGGCTGCCGCTGTGGCTACTGACGAGGCTGTCTATGCCCTCGGATCCGACACCGGAGGCAGCATCCGCCAGCCAGCTGGCTTCTGTAGTATAGTCGGCCTCAAGCCAAGCTACGGACGCGTGAGTCGCTTTGGTCTAGTCGCTTTCGCCAGCTCACTTGACCAGATTGGTCCACTCACCAAAGATGTCACCGATTGTGCCCTGGTGATGAACGTCCTCGCGGGATACACGCCTCGAGAATCAACCTCAGTTCCATGTCCCGTGCCTGACTATACCAAGTCCTTGGTTCGGAATCTTAAGGATCTGAGGATTGGAATCCCTCAGGAGTACTTTGTGGAGGGTATGCAACAGGAAGTGCGCGATGCCCTGGAAACAGCGATAGGCAGACTCAAACAACTGGGTGCACAGGTAGACCGAGAGGCTTCTCTCCCATCCACCAAGTATGCTCTAGCTGTGTACTACATACTCGCCCCCTCCGAAGCATCGGCGAATCTGGCTCGTTACGATGGAGTCAAATACGGCTTCTCGGCGCCCAACGCCAGCAATGCTATAGAGGCAACAGAGAGAACACGACAATCCGGCTTCGGGCCTGAAGTCAAGAGGCGCATAATGCTGGGCACCTACGCCCTGTCCGCTGGTTACTACGACGCATACTACGTCAAGGCGCAAAAGGTACGCACCCTGATAAGACAGGAATTTGAGGACATATTCAGAAAATACGACGCGCTGGTCACTCCGACCTCGCCAACAGTGGCGTTCAATTTGGGTGAAAAGCTGGAAGATCCCCTGCAGATGTACTTGGCCGATGTGTGCACCCTACCAATAAACATCGCTGGCGTTCCAGCCATTTCTGTCCCCGCCGGTTTTGTTGATGGCTTGCCCGTAGGTATGCAGATCATAGCCAAGCCGTTTGATGAAGAGACAATTCTCCGGGTCGCTTTTGCCTACGAGCAGGCAACCGATTGGCATGAGAGGCGGCCACCATTGTGATGAGAACAGTCAAAGTCCAGTGTTACTCAGGCCACACTTATGCCCAAGAACCCCGGTCTTTCTCCTGGCAAGGGAAAGACAACAAGATAGACAGTGTAGAGAGAGCCTGGCAAGAACCGGGCAAAAGATCGTTTCAAGTTGTTACCGGGGACAGGAAGCTATTCGAATTGTCCTACAACGAAGAAACCGACCTGTGGTCGGCCATCGAATTGGGAGTCCAGGAAAAAGCGTAGAAGAAACCGCGGAAACTCGCCAGATCATCAACCGTGCTTTCCGCCGTTACTGCCCACCGCGCCGAAGCCGATCGTAGGCCGAAGGGCATTCTCACCGATTCAGGTTCCGCAATCGAGCAGAGGAGGAAACCAAGGACACTCCTACCCAAGTGGCTGGATCGATGTCTTTGGGCCCAGTTCTAGAGTCTCATAGACAAGCTCGAGAAGCAGCACGGACTTGAGGAGAAGCTCGAGAGCAGGTCAGGACAAGAGTCTCATATGCTCCCTGACTTCTCTCATGGTCTCCTCGGCTATGGCTTCCGCCCGCCTAGCTCCATCAGCGACAACTTCGGCGACGCAGTTTGCCTCAGAGGCCAATCTGGCTCTTCTTTCCCGAAAAGGCCCAAAGAATAGGACGATGCTGTCGGCGAGCATCTTCTTGCAATCAGTACAACCAATACCGGCTCTCTGACACTCAGAAGAGATCTCCTCCACACGACCTGGAGTGAAAATCTTGTGCAGACTGAAAACGTTACATATGTCAGGGTGGCCGGGGTCAGATCGGTAGCGCCGCGCCGGGTCCGTAAATGCAGTCTTTACCCGTTCCAGAACTTCTCGGGGGGAGCCTCCTATCTCAATATAGTTATCGGCGCTCTTGCTCATCTTCTCCTTCCCGTCCAGGCCCAGAATTAGAGGGAAAGAAGTGAGTTTTGCCTGCGGTTCGGGAAACACGACGCCAAAAAGAGAATTGAAACGACGCACTATCTCGCGGGCCAGCTCAAGGTGAGGAAGCTGGTCCTCGCCCACAGGCACAACCTCTCCTTTGTAAAGAGCGATGTCCGAGGTCATGAGAACTGGGTACCCTACGAGACCGTAGTTGACGTTCTCCGGTTGCATCTTCGCCTTTTCCTTGAACGTAGGAACCCGCAATAGCCAACTCAGCGGTGTAACCATGCTAAGCAGGGTATGCAACTCCATCACCTGAGGGACGTGGGATTGGATGAAGATAATGCTCTTCTGTGGGTCAATGCCCGCGGCCAGCCAGTCAAGCACCATTTCACTGATGTCCTGCTGAAGCGTCGCCGTACTTTCAAGCGTCGTAAGGGCATGGACGTCAACCACACAATAGACGCAATCATATTCATCCTGAAGGGAAATGCAGTTCTGAATAGTGCCCAGGTAATTGCCGATGTGCTGGCTGCCCGTAGGGCGAAATCCTGTAAAAACGCGCCTAGCCATCTTGTTTTCTGCGA
>JADFUZ010000162.1 GCA_015222295.1 Chloroflexota bacterium
CTTCTTCAGATCGTATCCCGTCAACGGGGTATAGCGCAAAAAGCCAAGCATGGCGTGTTCCAGGGACATCAGACGTCCTTTCAAGAGTATAATACTAATCCTATATATGATTAGTCATATAATACCACAGAAAGAGTGGTTTGTCAAGTCCAATTCACCGAAATTCCCACTTGACAAGTATATAGTTTTGCTGTATACTACTATACGTGACTATATGAAGATGTATGAAGTGAGGAGTGAGACGATGGCGGACCAAACAAAGTTGATGCGTATCGGGGAGCTGGCGAAAGCCACGGGAGTCTCGACGCAGACTATCCACTATTATCTGCGCGAGGGCCTCCTGCCCCCTCCCATCAAGACCGCCCCCAACATGGCCTATTACGACTCTGAATACGTCGAGGATATCCGGCTCATCAAACAACTCCAGGAGAAGCGCTACTTACCCCTCTCTGCGATCAAGTTGGTCTTGGAGGCCAAGCGGGAGGGGAAGGATGTGAGCCGCCTGCAGGATATGCGACTGGGCCTGGAAGAGCTCTTCCGCCCCCTGGGGCCGGGGGAAGAGTTGGAGGCCATCACGCTGATAGAGCTGGTGGCTATGACCGGCCTGCCGGCAGCGACACTGGAGACGCTGGAAGAGATGGACATCTTGATGCCCACCATCACATCCCAGGGCAAGCGCTACGATGGCCTGGACGTGCGCATCGTCCGGGCGGTCAAGGAACTCTTGGATCTGGGGCTGTTGCCCTCGGACCTGGGCTTTTATGGCCGGTACGTCGAGGCATTGCGAACAGAGGCGAGGGTGATCTGGGAAAAGCTCTTTCAAGGCTTGGCTGGTGAGAGCCATGCCCCTGGCGGCGAGGTGAAAGAGATTCTGGACAACCTGAAAGCATCCCTGACGGCCAAGGTCTACCGCTGGGCAGCCCTGGAGTTTCACAACCAGGGTTAGTGGTCGGCGGTCAGTAGTCAGACAACTTTTTTTCAAGGAGTGCTTGTGATGGGAAACCCCGCATACATTGTTACAGGCGCCAATGCAGGAATTGGCAAAGCGATTGCTCAGGGTCTCGCAGAGCGTGGGCTAAGAGTGATCATACTATGCAGAAATCCAGAGAAAGGAGCTCGTGCTCTCGATGAGATTCGCACAGCCGCAAATAATGCGTCAGTAGAGTTGGTCATTGGCGATCTTTCCTCATCGGGAAAGGTTCGCTCTGTAGCCGAGAGGCTTCTCGATAGAGTGTCTGAGATTGGTGTGCTTATCAACAATGCAGGAGTGTGGCCGACGCGGCTTGAACACAATGAGGATGGTATTGAAATATCGTTTGCCGTGAATCACCTGGCGCCGTTTCTGCTGGCACATCTGATATTGGAACGATTGAAAGAGAATGGTTCTGGCAGGATCGTGAACGTAAGTGCCAGTCTTTCCGCTATGGGGAAAATAGATCTGAGAAAACTTCCTACTGGTGAGGATTTTAGTCCATTTCGGACTTACGCAAACACGAAGCTGTGCAATGTGCTATTCACAAGAGAGTTTGCCCGTCGTTCAAAAGGAAGTGGAGTGACAATCAACGCAGTTTATCCTGGTGTTGTTCGATCCAATCTAGTTAGCAATGTATCAGGGTTGCTAGGGTTGTTTTTGCGGCTGGGTGAGTTAACTGGGAAATCTCCTGCGCAGGGAGCGGAAGGGCCGACATACCTTGCAACATCCAACGAGGTGAGCAGTGTTACTGGAAGTTTTTTTGATGGACGAATCGAGGTTCCGTACGCAAAGAATGCTTTGGATGATGGGCTTGCTGCTCAACTGTGGGAAAAAAGTGAAATACTCACGCGGCTACGATGAATATCGTCGAGATACACACCCGGCCTGTATTCCGCACGGTGCACATCGGCGGAAGGTTAACGACTCGCCTGGCGTGCTGACCCCGGCGATTGAGTACCTGGAGAGTCGATAGACAATAGGGGAGATAAGCAAAATGCAGAAATTGATAAGCGTTTATCTGAGCAACGTGGTACACGGGAAAGGAGACTGAAAGGTGAACGCGAATTACGATCCGAGAATCACACCCTGGCAAATCCGAGAGCAGGACTTTCCCCAGGAGGGGAGTTCCGCCGAAAAACTAGAGTTCCTGCTACGATATGCCATTCTTGCTCCTTCTGGGCACAACTCGCAACCCTGGAAATTCTCGGTGAGGAAAGACGAAATTCAGGTCTTTGCAGACGAGATGCGCTGGCTAAGAGTTGGCGACCCGGAGCAGGTGAATTTGCATATTGCAATCGGCTGCGCATTGGAGAATCTTTTGATCGCCGCCGAGCATTTTGGCTACGGGCATCAGGTAACCTATTGCCCTCGACCAAACCAGAAGGAATTGGTGGCTACAGTCAAGTTCATACCCCAGGGCCAACCATCACCCTTTCGAGAGCCGGCGTTATTCCGCGCCATTCTCAACCGGCACACCAATCGCAAAGCCTACGAAAAACGCCTCATTCCCAAGCGCGATCTGAACCGAATACAGGACTGCTGTGTCGAGGAGGGCATCCGGCTCCACGTTATAGACGATTTAGATACCAAACGGAATGTGAACGAGTTGCTTATTCGCGGACATGCCACTCTGATTGCCGACCCTGCTTTTCGCAGAGAGAACGCCTACTGGCTCGGACAGGGCCTTTTCAACATTCCTCGGCTGCTAACCAGATTGATACAATTGGTTATACCATACCTGAAGGTGAACAGAGCCGTGTTTGCTGTGATGGACACCAGGTTAGTGATGAGCGCGCCGACTCTAGCCGTTCTCACTGCAAGCGTGAATGACAGAGTGTCACAGGTCCAGGTCGGGCAGGTTTTTGAGCGGGTCTGCTTGACTGCCACCATGCTCGGACTCTGTGTACACCCCTTGAGTGGAGCTGTGGATGTTCCTGAACTGAAGGCCCAGGTAGCAAAGCTGCTTCCAGATTCAGATGTGATTTCTCAACATGTCTTCCGATTGGGATACGCTGAACCGGTGAAGTCACCCGCTCAACGGCGGCCGGTAGGTGAGGTTCTGGTATAGCGAGCTCCTATTCCATTCGCAGCGCTTCGTGGGCGCGCTCGGCCATTACCCTCGTGAGTAGAGCGTCTGTCCGGGCACAGTGAGAGTCTCGCCGACGATGACGCCACGCTCGTTGACGCCTCCCTCGGCCACGATGCGTGCGTAGGGGTCAACGAGTACCGAGAGAAAGATGGACTGATACGACGCGAGCAGGGTAAGGGCACTTTTGTTGCTATGCCTATGGTCCGCAGCGAGTTCCCGGCACTTCTGAGTTTCAGCCAAGAGGTTGAGCAAATTGGCTATCGTCCGGGCACCGTGCTGCTCGAGGTCACGGAGTCAGCGGTTCCAATGTCGGTAGACCACTACTTGGGCCTTCAGCCCGGCCAACTGGTGCTGCGTGTGGTCCGTCTCCGCACCGCCGATGACCGCCCTATCGCACTGGCTACTTCCTGGCTCAATCTCATCAGGTTCCCTGATCTCCGTGATTTGGACTACACCCGGCTTTCCCTCTACGACCTGTTCGAGGAAGACCTGGGACTTACCATTGTGCGAGCCGTCCAGCGTATCTCGGCTGACCTGGCCACTCCGCAGGAGGCTGAGGCGTTGACTTCATCCACTGGGTCCCCAGTGCTGCGCTTGAGTCGAACCACCTTTATCGCAGGTGACCAGAGAGGAGGCATGCCCATTGAGCATGTGGAGGCTGCGTTCAATGGGCGTATGTATAGTGTCGAGACTGAACTCTACCGGGATGATGTTATCTGACAACCCCATATCTGTTACCCCCGAAGGGAGGAATTTGCTGTGAAGAATGAGGTGGACAAGTTTGCCGAATTGGAGAGGATTTTCGGCACCCGCAGGTCGATCATTGGTATGATTCACCTTGCTTCCTTGCCTGTCTCTCCCCTCTACGACGGAGGCGGACTGGAGCCCATTATCGAGCGGGCTTTGTCTGACGCCCGGATGCTCCAGGAGGGAGGTGTGGACGCCCTGGAGATAGAGAATTTCAGTGACCCCACTTACTTCCCAGGCGAGGTGGGGCCGGAACTGGTGGCCGCTATGGCGGTGATAGCCGATCACGTCTATCGTGCCGTGGATATCCCGATCGGTATATGCGTCCTGGCCGATCCCAGTCGAGGGAGCACTCCGCCTATTGAAGACCGGTACCGACTTGGTCATAGTAAAAAGGGGAACGCGTGGCGTTATGGCCTTCTGGGCCGAGGGGCAGCGGACTCTGCCCGCTTTCGAGGTGGATGTAGTGGATACCACCGGGGCAGGGGATGCCTTTGACGTTGGCTTTATTGTTGCTGCCAGGTTACGTGGGCTGGGGATAGATGATGCCCTGGCGTATGCCAACGCGGTGGCGGCGGTCAAGGTAACCCGTCCTGGGGCGCGGGCAGTGCCCACTCACGAAGAGGTTGTGGCCTTCCTGGCAGCCAGGGCTTGAACAGGCTGTTGCAGCCTTCACGCCACCTGCCGGCCGGGGATAGGCGGCCCACCAGCGTAGACAGCCGTTACAGACATGGCTCCCAGCGGTGCGC
>JADFUZ010000163.1 GCA_015222295.1 Chloroflexota bacterium
GGGGCGGGTTACTTACAGGCTCAAGT
Source organism: Chloroflexota bacterium (assembly GCA_015222295.1). GTDB lineage: Bacteria > Chloroflexota > Dehalococcoidia > GIF9 > AB-539-J10 > JADFUZ01. Next base: position 27 of record JADFUZ010000163.1, read on the forward strand.
AGCTTGTATCTTTGACAGCTAGGCTGAAATAATCTATCATAACAACGTTTTCGTGTTTGCTGGTTGGAAATGAAAGTAAGCTCTTCAGTTAAGCGTCGTTGCAACAAGTGCAAAATAGTCAGGAGGAGGGGCGTTGTCCGGGTTATCTGCGAGAATCCGAGGCATAAGCAGAGACAGGGCTAATCCCGCCTGGGAAGAGCACGGCGTTCGGGAGAAGACGAGCAGGTAATGGCACGCATCGCTGGTGTAGACCTCCCCAAAGGTAAGCCGATCAAGGTGGCCTTGCAGCACGTGTATGGCATTGGCCCTACGTCAAGCCAACGGATTTTAGCCGCTGCTGAGGTGCCCCCTGACATTAGGGTTCATGATCTCTCTGAAGAACAGGTCAGCCAGTTGCGCAGTGTTGTTGACAAGCAGTACAAGGTGGAGGGTGACCTCAGAAGGGAAGTTCAGTTCAACATTAAGCGCCTTATTGATACTGGTTGTTATCGTGGTACGAGACATCGTATGAGCTTGCCCGTTCGGGGTCAGAGAACGCGAACGAATGCTCGGACCCGAAGAGGCGTAAGGAAGACGGTGGCTGGTAGGGGACAGAGGCGTGGCGTAGCCAAGAAATAGTTCGTGCGGGATTAGATGGCAAAGAAGAAAAGGACTAGGTCAGGGAAGAGGGCGCGTAGGGGTATTATTGAAGGTAAAGCCTACGTTCAGTCTACGTTCAACAACACTATTATCACCATTACCGACTTGGAAGGCAATGTGGTTGCTTGGGGAAGCTCAGGTAAGGCTGGGTTCAAGGGCTCAAAGAAAGGCACTCCCTACGCCGCTCAGCTGGCTGCCCAGGGAGCAGCGCGACAAGCAACAGGCGATGGCCTACGTCGGCTGGAAGTCTATGTTAAGGGTCCCGGCAGTGGGCGGGAGGCGGCTATTCGTGCTCTACAGGCTTCGGGGCTTACGGTCACCGGGATCAGAGACGTGACTCCTATTCCGCATGATGGCTGTCGACCGCGTGGCCGGAGGAAGGTGTAGAAGATGGCGCGCTACACTGGCCCGTCATGTCATTTGTGTCGGTATCTTGGTGAGAAACTGTTTCTCAAAGGACAGAGATGTCTTGGTCCCAAGTGCGCTTTGGAGGGCAGGAGCGCTCCGACTAGAGGACGTCCTAAGGGCCGGCGGCGCCGGATTTCTGAGAGGGGACTGCAACTGAGACAGAAGCAGAAGGTTCGCTTCAGCTACGGTGTTCTGGAAAGACAATTCCGTCGTTTTTTCGCCATGGCAAAGAAGACCAGCGGTATTGCTGGGGACAACATTCTCATACTGATGGAGAGGCGGTTGGATAATGTGGTTTGCAGTTTGGGTTTTGCTGATTCGCGTGCTCAGGGCAGACAAATAGTCGGTCATGGGCATATTCGTGTCAATGGGCACAAAGTGGATATACCGTCCTATCTAGTGGAGGCGGGGGATGTGATTAGCTGGCGGGAGGCTAGTGTCAGGACTGCATACTACAAGAGGCGGGTTGAAGAGATCAAGGGTAAGACCACTCCTCGATGGCTGAGCTTGGATGAGCAAGGGATGAAGGGCAATGTCCTGGCTTTGCCGAGCATAGAGGATATTGACACTAGATTTGATGGCACGGTCGTTGTTGAATACTATTCAAGGTGAGGTGAAGGAGGTTCTCTGTTGGTTGACCTGTCCATACCCAGCGTAACGTGTGTCGAGAGCGCCGGCAACTATGGTCGCTTCATTGCTGAACCTGTGGAGCCAGGTTTTGGGGTTACTCTGGGTAATGCGATGCGTCGGGTGCTTCTCAGTTCCTTGCCCGGCGCTGCCGTAACGTGGATCAAGATTGAGGGGATTCAGCACGAGTTCACCTGTATGCCTTACGCGAAGGAAGATGTCATGGAGTTCATGCTTAATGTCAAAGAACTCAGGCTCCGGTCTCTTTCGCATCAGCCAGGAAGGCTGATTCTAGATGTCAAAGGCGAGGGTGAGGTTTGTGCTGCTGACGTCAGGCAAACAGCGGATTTTGAAGTTGTGAACCCGGAGTTGCGTCTGGCTACTCTGGATTCCGCCGAAGCGGAGCTCTACGTTGAGTTCAATGTGGAGTTGGGCAGGGGCTACGTGGCTGCTGGAACGGCGGATGGCCTATTGCCTGTAGGTGGGCTGCCCGTGGATGCGATATTCACGCCAGTGCGCAAGGCTAGCTTCGCTGTGGAACCGTTGAGACCTGGCGAAGAGAAAAGCCCGGAAAGACTCATCCTGGAAGTCTGGACTGATGGCGCAATCTCCCCACGGGAGGCGTTTACCCGAACTGCTGAGATCCTGATCAACCAGGTTTCCTGTTTCAGGGAACTTGAGATCCCAGAAGCGGAGCAAGCGGGTGTCGGCGGTGGGCTGGCCATCCCTCCCGAGAAGTATAATACTCCTCTGGCGGAACTGGGTTTGTCGACTCGGGCCTACAACAGCTTGAGAAGAGGGGACGTGTTGACCTTGGGTCAACTTGTGGAGAAAAGCAGGGACGGTTTGCCGCCTTTGCCTGGCTTTGGGGCAAAATCCCAGGGGGAGATAGAGGAGTTGCTGGCGGAACTTGGGTTTCCTGTTGCTGTCAAGCAGAAGGGAAAGAAGAAGTGAGACATCGAGTGAGCGGGCGGAGACTAAGTAGGCCCACCGGTCATCGGAGGGCACTGTACCGGAATCAGGTGACTGCCCTGCTGACTCATGAGAAGATGGTCACCACTGAAGCCAAGGCCAAGGAGATTCGCAGCTTGGCTGAGAGGGTCATAACGCTGGGCAAAGACGGCAGTCTTGCCTCCAGAAGACGAGCGTTAGCTTTCATTACCGACAAGAAGACAGTTGCTAAGCTCTTTGACGAAGTTGCCCCGAGGTATGCTGACCGAAGTGGAGGCTATACTCGCCTGGTGAAACTTGGGCCTCGTCGTGGTGACAATGCCAGCATGGCTCAGATTGAACTGGTCGAACAGTGAGCCTTGCGAGGTTTGTTTCTATCGTAGAGTATGATGGTACGCGTTACCATGGGTTTCAGTTGCAGGCTGGTTTCCCTACTGTTCAGGCCGAGTTGGAGCAGGCCGTGGAGAAGCTTTGCGGGGAAAGCAGCAGGGTAGTATCGGCTAGCAGAACTGATGCCGGCGTGCATGCCAGGGGTCAAGTGGTGAGTTTCTGGGCCAAGCCTGCGATGAGCACGATGACATTGACTATGGGATTGAATCACTATCTGCCTCGTGATATTGCCGTCAAAGCCACCTACACGATGAGCGACGACTTCAATGTGAGGCGTGATGCCTTGAGCCGGGAATATCGCTATGGTATCCTCAACAGCGAGACAAGGTCGCCATTCAGTGAATTGTTTGCTCTATTCATGCCCAAGAAGTTGGACGTCGAGGTAATGCAGGAGGCGTGTCAACTCCTGAAAGGCGAGCATGATTTTGGCTCATTCGCCACCTCGGTGGATAACGAAGATGGTATGACGCGTCATGTGTACGAGGCGAACATTGTGAAAAAGAGGGAGTACCTCTTGTTTGACGTAGTGGCCAGTTCCTTTGTGCGTCACCAGGTGCGTAATACAATGGGGCTCTTGATCAGGCTGGGGTTGAGCAAAATACGGATTGGAGAATTTCGCGACATCATGGAAGCAAAGCGGCCGGGTCTGGCAGGTCCCACAGCCCCTGCCAAGGGTCTGTGTTTGGAAAGGGTCAACTATGGCGAACCTCTGGTCTATCCAGACGAGTCATCTCCAGAGAGGGTCCAATCTCCAGTGGGAGTTCCGTGGTGAAGACCCATAGCACTGGACCCAAGGATATCAAGCGAGAGTGGCACGTGGTTGATGCCGACGGGAAGACTCTCGGCAAGTTGGCAGTTGAGGTGGCCTGTTTGCTTGCAGGTAAGCATAAGCCGATTTGGTCTCCTAGTCTCGATACTGGGGACTATGTCGTGGTGATCAATGCTGCCAAAGTGAGGGTAACGGGGAAGAAAGCCGAGCAGAAGATTTATTATAGACATTCCGGATTTCCTGGTGGCTTGAGAGCCCCGACGTTCCAGGAGGTGTTCAGCAAGCGTCCCACCCTCGTCATCGAGCATGCCGTGAGGGGGATGCTACCTCATAACCACTTGGGTAGAGACATGTTCAGGAAACTCAGAGTCTATGCCGGAAGTGAGCACCCTCATTATGCTCAGGTGGCGAAAGGGAAGGATGATAGCTTATGAACGACGAGACTTATGTGTGGGGAACGGGTAGGCGCAAGTGTGCTATTGCTCAGGTCAGGCTTTTCTTGGGCAGCGGCGGGATAGTCGTCAATGACAAGCCTTATGAAGAGCTCTTCCCGCGCCTTGAGCACCGCCGCGTGATAGAAGCCCCTTTCGTGGCAACTGATACCGTGGGAAAATTCCGCGTAGCAGTAAAGGTGAAGGGTGGGGGTGTGGGTGGTCAAGCTGGAGCCATTCGTCATGGCATCGCTAGGGCCTTGGTCAAGGAAGACGAACTGTTCAAGCCCATGCTTCGCAAGGAAGGGTTGCTCACCCGGGATGCCAGGATCAAAGAGCGTAAGAAGTACGGGCTTAAACGGGCTCGCAAGGCGCCTCAATACACGAAACGATAGCTCCTGCCTGCTGGTTCCCCCAGGGGGTTAAGGCAGGGGACTATGGGCTTGTCATGTCTAAGGAATGTCATTCTTCGACCGTCGAACTACGCCAGTGAGGAAGGAGGGACTACGATGGCTTTGAGAAACGGGAATCAGTACAA
>JADFUZ010000020.1 GCA_015222295.1 Chloroflexota bacterium
ATAGGGACTCAGAAGCTGATAACAACTGTGCAGCCCCAGCCCTGTCCCCGTGAGGGTTTCCCCATTGACGGACTTGGTGCTGAAGAAGGGCTCGAAAAGGTGAGGGATGTTCTCCGGTGGGATACCCACTCCTGTGTCGTGGAAATCAATGTAGACGTATTCCTCGTTACAGCGCGTCGTGATGGTGAGCACTGGCTTCTCGCAGCCCTCCATGGCGTCTATGGCATTGCTGATGATATTGGAGAAGGATTGACTGAAGTCGCTGTAGAGGCCTTCAACATACAAAGGTGCCTCACAGAAATTGTAAACCTTCTCGATATAGTGCTTGAAGCGCGGATCCCCGCTCAAGAACTTCAACTCCTGCCAAAGCAGATCATTGATGTCAACCAACTGCTTGTGCTCCTCTTGCTCCTGCCGGCTCTTGTACATCAGGTTATCAATGATCTCCTCCATGGTTTTGCCCCCCCGCTCAATGGCGAACAGCTCCTGACGTATGTTATCATATACCTCGGCAATGTTGGGGGGCATCTCCGACTTACGGCCACCCCTCTGGCTCAGGAGGGCTGGTAGCATCTCCTCGAAGCATTCTCGTGCCTCTTCGAAGACAAGCTGAGTCCTGCCCCTGATGACTGTTAGCGGAGTGAGGAGGTTATGGGCGATTCCCTGGGCCAACCGCCCAATGGCCGAGAGCTTCTCAGCTTGTACAAGTTGGGCCTCCAGTCGTTTTCGCAGGGTGATGTCCTGGACGATTTGCACCAGCCTGACCACATTACCCCTCGAGTCTCGCAAGGGATGGGTAGACAGGTGCAGGTCTTTTTTTAGCGTAGGCTCTCTCACTTCAACGGTTTGAGGTTCCCCTGTCCGCATCGTCTCAATCTGGGGGCAGTAGTCGGGAGGTTCATCCCGATCGTGTAAGACTCGGTAGCATTTCTGGCCGATGAGCTTGGCCGGTGTAGTGCCCAGCATCTTGGCAAAGGCAACGTTTACCCGGAGGATGTTGAATTCTTCGTCCAGCATGAAGATGCCTTCGGTGATAGCGTCGAAGATTTCCTCCCATTCCCTCTTGGCACGAACCACGTTCTGGAACGTCTGCGCGTTCTCGATGGCTGTCCCGATCTGCTGGCCAAGGGTCACCAGCAAGTTAACCTCTTGAGAATTTGGAGTGCGGCCTCGGCTGAAGACATTCATAATCCCCAGCAGGTTCCCGTTGGCGCTCAGGGGCACGCTGATGTAGGAGCGAAACCCTTCTCTGTCTCGCAAGAATCTGCCAAGCCGAGGATATTCGGAAATCTCCTGTACCACTACGAGTCTTTCCAGCTCAGGGGTCACGGCCGGAAAATCGTGCCCGGCTTTCATGGTGATCAACTCTCGGGTAAATTCGCCTCCCATTCCGCGCTGAGCTTTTAATACAAACTCCCCCCTGGCTTCATTTAACAGGAAGATAAACCCCGTCTCTAGTCCCATCGAGGACAACGCAATATCCAGGGCCTTCTCCAGGATCTCCCGTAGATCAAGTGACGGGCCGACCTCGACGCTGATTTTGTTGAGAGCGACGAATTCCTCCTCTCTGGACAGCAGCGCATTATTGACTCCCTCTAGTTCGGCAATCTTCTCCTCCAGATTGTCAAGCAACGCCTCTTTTTCCATCTTCCCTCCTCGGTTCATCAAACCGCTTAGCTGGGACGGCGCACATCGCCTGTTAGCCATCCGACCTGATCACGATCCTTCGTCTCTCGTTCGAACTTGAACTCTTTCTGTTTGAAGAGCTTCAAGCAAGCGCCTACCGCCCCAGGGTCATAAAGGGCACCCCTGTTCTGTGAGATCTCCTCCAGGGCCTTATCTAACCCGCGAGCCGCTCGGTAAGGCTGGTGAGAGGACATAGCGTCAACGACATCAGCTACGCCAATGATTCTTGCTTCCAGCAAGATCTCATCACCCGACAGCCCTTGAGGATACCCAGAGCCATCTAGCCTTTCGTTATGTTGAAGCACGATTTCGGCCACCGGCCAGGGGAATTCTACGGCCTTCAATATGTCGTAACCGATTTGGGGGTGAGCCTTAATGATGCCGTATTCGAGGTCGCTTATCCCATCGGGATTACTGAGAATTTCAATCGGTACACTTATCTTGCCGATATCATGACTCAGCCCCGCCACACGGATCCCTTCGATCTGCTCCTCAGGAAGGCCCATCTCCCTGGCGATGGCACAGGCCAATTGGGTTACCCGCTGTTGATGACCAGCCATATAGGGATTCCTCGTCCTGATCGCCGATGCCAGGGCCTGCACCGTTTCATCGAAGGTTCTTCGCAATCTCTCGAGACTTTGCTGAAGCTCTTCTTCCACCTGCTTGTGCTCGGTGATGTCAGTGAAAACGGTCAGGGTGCCAGCGAAGCGACCTTCCTCAATCCGGGGGCTGCCGCTGACCAGGACGGGAACCAGCGTGCCGTCTTGGCGGACGAGTTGGAGTTCGTAGCGATCGGCTTCGCCGAGCATGCGCCGTTCGTGGGCCGCCTGGACGCTTGGGTGCTGATCGGACGGAACGATGGCCGTCCAGTGCTGGCCCACCAGCTCTTCGGGCGAGTAGCCCAGCAGGTCAGCCGCAGCCGGGTTGACGAAGATAATGCGCCCCTCCGCGTCCTCCACGGCGATGCCTTCGGCCATGTTCTGGACGATGCCCTCGTTGAAGTCTTTCAGCCGCCGAATCTCCCCCTCCGCCTGCTTGCGGTCAATGATTCCTTGTTGAAGTTGTTCATTCATCTTTTGTAGTTCGCGCTGCGTGTTGATAAGCTTTTGGTTTTGTTGGACAGCGTTATCATACGTGGAAAGAAGGAGATTCAATATCTGTTGACGGTCTGAGGTTATGACGTGACGTTCACCGCCAAACGCAACCTCCAGCTCCTCTTCCGCCCCATCGTTTTTCTGTCGAACCGGCCTTGCAAGAGCAGACTCGACCTGGGACAGGAGATGATTTTCATAGTATGGTTTGGTGAGATAGTAGTCCACCCCCGCTTTGAGCGCCCGGATAACGTCTTTGGTATCCGATAGCACTGTGAACAGTATGACTGGAATGTCCCTGATCACTCCGTCGTGCTTGATCGCCTGGCACATCTCATAGCCATCCATCCCCGGCATAATAATGTCGGAAATAATGAGATCCGGCTCACGCTCGCGCGCTGCGGCGAGGGCCTCTTGGCCGTTGGTAGCAACCGTGACCCAGTAACCACGCTCCTGGAGCAAGTTCTTAAGCCGAGCAACTTGAACCAGGCTGTCCTCGACGATCAAAATGCGCTTGTTCGCGATACCCCTCCCCACAGCCATCTCTTGCAGCCGCTCTGGGTATTCCGGCAGCGATTCTTTGCCCCACCGGCGCTCGATGCCCATCACTTCCAATTCGGCGACCCGTTGGCGCAATTCCGCTAACTCATTCATGAATAGTGGCTCCTTTGTCTTATTTTGATCTGTCATCTTGTACGCCTCCCAAAACACGTGGCTGCTTCCAGGGGCGACTGCAAGGACGCGCCGCTACTTCTCGGGCAAGGCCCTGGACCGTTTTGGCTACCGAACTTCAGATTTGCCCTCTGATTCCCGCCGGTGAGAAGATACGCGGCTCTCCTCGAGGTATTCGTTCAACATCTTCAGGCTGTACCTGCGATGACCACCTGGAGTGCGGTAGGGAATCAAACTCTCGTCCCTCTCCATCCTTCTCAGAGTGTACAGGCTCACCCGCAGATAGTCGGCGGCCTCCTTCGCTGTAAGGATGGTCATTTCCTCTTCTACCATATCACCCTCCTGCTTACTACTGGCGGACCGGCGAGCTGGCGGTGAACGTCGTTCCCCAGCCCATCTTGCTTGCCACCTTGATGCTTCCGCCATGCCACTGAGCAAACTCATCAAACCGGGATCTGATCTCCTGGCAGGGGATACGTGAAACGTCAAACGTGAATTACCTGGCACGGAACACGCAACACGTCTTCACGTCTGGCTTGTCCTTCTCCTATCGGCGGGAAGACATGCGGCTATTGTTGAGGTATCGGTTCAACATCCTGAGACTGTACCTGCGATGCCCCCCAGGAGTGCGGTAAGGCACCAATCCACCATTGCTCTCCATCTTGCTCAGGGTGAACATGCTCACCCGCAGGTACTTCGCAGCTTCCCTGGCGGTCATGAGGCTTACCCTATCCTTTGCCATTTTCACACCTCCTTTCCTTGCCTGCCGAAGAGTTATCCAAAAGCGGACAAAACGGCTGTAAACTATCTGAACTGTTTGCATTATAGCAAATTCTGTCCAGGTTTGGGGTGAAGGAAGCGTTAATTCGGCATTAATTTGGCGTGAAAGAGGTGGCACTCTCTGTGAGGCTGCTCCGCGCTCAAGGGGGTAGCTTATCCTCCCGCAGGTTGCCCTGGAGCATGGGGTGACCAATGCAGCAGGGTGCATACCCCATTTGGGTGATCTAGACTTGGGAAACCTGCGGGAGGAAAAATACTGGCTCTTGACAAATGCCCTCGTTTCTGGTATAATATATATGCAGTTAGGAAGTTGATCTCGCTCGCTATCTAGCGA
>JADFUZ010000003.1 GCA_015222295.1 Chloroflexota bacterium
AGTGTAGCGTCCGGTAAGGGGAAGTCAACGCTTGCCGAGGACCTGGAAAGGCTGGAGCGTCGGCTCCACCAATACGAAGCTAGCCTTAGTCCAGAGCAAAGGGAGAAAGTTGCGGTGCTGAGGGGAATTGCTGCGGAATTGAGGGATATGTGAGTAGGTACACGCCAGCGCTCGTCTGACTGGGTGAGACCTTTTCTCCTGGTGCGACCACCGGAAATAACAGGGGGTACTGATGCTAAAGAAGAGATTGGGATTCATTGGGCTGGGCATAATGGGGAAGCCCATGTGCAAGAACCTGATTGACGCTGGTTACCCGGTGACTGTGTGGGACCGCGTTCGGCCGGGGATGGACGAGTGCGTGGGATATGGTGCGGTTGCCGGAAGCTCGGCGAAAGATGTGGCTGAGAAATCGGACGTGGTGATAACGATGGTAACGGCTTCCGTGGATGTGGAGGAGGTTGTACTAGGGGCGAGGGGTATCCTTGAAGGTGCAAGGCCGGGGATGGTGCTGGTTGATATGAGCACGATATCGCCGAGGGTGGCGAAGGAGACTGCGGCGAAGCTGAATGGGAAGGGACTGAAGATGCTGGATGCTCCTGTAAGTGGGGGTGACACGGGGGCGAGGGAGGGGACTCTGTCGATCATGGTTGGAGGGCCGGAGGAGGTATTCAAGGAGTGTCTACCGATTCTCGAGGTACTGGGGAAGAACGTGATTCACATGGGGGAAGAGAACGGAGCTGGTCAGGCCACCAAGCTCTGCAATCAGGTCATCGGTGCTGTAAACGTCCTGGCTGTATGTGAGGGATTTACACTGGCGGCAAAGTCGAAGTTGGATATGGGGAAGATGTTCTCTGCGGTCAGGGCAGGGGCAGCAGCTTCGTTCCAACTGGACGACCTTGGGCCGAGGATTCTGGAGAGGGACTGGGAGCCCGGGTTCATGGTCAAGACCGCACAAAAGGACTTGCGTCTAGTTATGGAAGTGGCCGGGGATCTGGGGGTATCGTTGCCTGGCGTCTCTCTGGTGCATCAACTCCATCACGCAGTCGAAGCCGAAGGGTTCGGTGAGAAGGGGACGCAAGCACTCATCAGGCCTCTGGAAAAGCTGGCGGGGATTGAAGTAAGGAAATAGCGGCGTTCTACGATCGGGCGTTCCTTGTGCTTGCTGGCTTGCTCCAGCAATGGCAGGAGATATGGTGGGGAAAAGGTAGGGTCATAGCCGCTGCCCGAACTGAGGCTTCCTCTTTTCAGCGAATGCTTTCGAACCCTCTTCGGGTTCCCCGGAGAGATACAGGCGCTCAATAAGTTCGGGTTCAGAGATGGAGATGTCTCCGAAGTAGGGCGCTGTGTAGTCTGGGGTTGTTGAACGTAACTGTGGCAAGCTCTCCTGACTTCTCGAGCGCTATCTTGTTGTAGTCCATAGAGTCACCTCCGTAGGAGTCGGTACTGTCGATTCTGGAAGGCCACGACAGTCCTTCGCCTTATTGCAAGCCCAAGCCGCGGTCCGTAAGAACGACTACACTGACTTGGCTGCAACTGCCGTTTCTATTATACTGGAACCGTCTCAACACCGTGAATTTGGGATGGTTTGCCGAAGACACGGAGCAAGCTCAAGAGCTTCGGCGGATAACGATAGAGGGCTTGCGGAGGGACGACTTCAAATGTCAGAAATCCGGGTAGGGACCTGTTCGTGGACTGATCCCTCCCTGCTGGAATGTGGCCGCTTCTATCCTCATTCGGCAGACTCTGCCGAAGCGCGCCTGCGATACTACTCGAGCCAGTTTGACCTCGTTGAGGTGGACAGCACCTACTACGCGATGCCCGCCGAGCGGGTCAGCTACTTGTGGACGCAGCGAGTGCCCGAGGAATTCATCTTTGACGTGAAGGCTTTCAGGCTCTTCACGCAACACCCGACGCCTGTGAGTTCACTGCCTGTGGATATCAGGCAGGCGTTGCCCGCAGGACTTCGGACGAACAGCGTGTACTATCGAGACCTTCCTGACGAACTGACAAATGAGCTCTGGGAGAGATTTGACAGCGCTTTACTCCCACTGGACACGGTTGGCAAACTCGGCGTTGTCCTCTTTCAGTTTCCCCCGTGGTTTCAGCCCGGCTCCCAGCAGTTCAGCTACATGGCGATGTGTCAGAGCCGACTGCCGCAGTATCGCCTGGCAATTGAGTTGAGAAGCGGTCTCTGGTTCGCCGGAAATGATAGAGGGAAGCTATTTGATTTTCTCAGACAGCGTGATTTGCCGTTTGTGTGCGTTGATGAGCCACAGGGTTTTGGGTCGAGCGTGCCTCCCGTGGCTGAAGCAAGCTCCGATATCGGACTTGTGCGCTTCCATGGCAGAAATACCGAGAACTGGGAGAAGAAAGGCATCACTGCAGTTGAGCGATTCAACTACCTCTATCAGGAACATGAGCTCAAGCCGTGGGCAGACAGAATCAAGGGACTGGCGAAGGAAACGAAGGAGATGCACGTGTTATTCAACAACTGCCATCAGGATAAGGCAGTCGTCAACGCCAGACAGATGTCTCTGATGCTGAGGTCACAGAATGGATTACGCCGGGAGTAAGCCGGTCGCACGAGCATCCAGTTGGGCTCGCGGGTGAAGACGATGGAGCAGGTCCTCCCGCGCCGCTCCACGTAAGGTCACATTGCCGTCCCGGTAACAGCTTGGCCACAAGAAGCCAATCACCGTTGCCTCATCTGCTCCCTGCTTTTCTGGAAGGCTATGAAGATGCCGGCCAGGACCAGTGTGCCTCCCCCAAGCTCGCAAACCGTCGGCACCTCACCCAGTATGGTAAAGGCCAGCATTGTGGCGCCTACTGGTTCGCCGAGAATGGCCACTGTAACCAGAGTGGCCGGCACAAAGCGCAAAGCCCAGTTGAGTGACAGGTGGCCCAGGAGTTGCGGCACCAGCGCGAGCAGAAGGAACATGGCGTAGGTCGTGGGCGAGTAGCCGAAGAAAGGACAGCGGAACACAATCGCCGAGACCAGCAGAATCAGGGCCGCTGAGGTATAGACCAGGGAGGCGTAAGTTAGAAGGCTGGTGCACGGCCGCAGTCTACGGCCGATGAGGAAGTAGCCGGCGATGGCCAGAGCGCCGAGAAGAGCCAGCAAATCTCCCAGGAGCAGCCTCGAACCCAAATTCCAGCCTCCATAGCCGATAAGGACGGCGCCGGTAAAGGATATTCCGATGCCCAGGATGGTCTGTCGGCTCAGCTTCTCGTGGAAAAGAAAGTATGAGGCTATGCCGACGAAGATTGGATTGGCGGTCACCAGGACTACGGAGCTTGCCACCGTCGTGTAGCTTAGCGACGATATCCAGAGAACGAAATGGACGGCAAGAAAGGCTCCCGAGAGCAGCGCGAGGGCAAGATTGCCCGTGGTGAGGCGGCGGAGTTCTTGTCTGGAGCGTATGCAGGTTACGGGGTCGATGAGCAAAGAGGCGATGCATAGCCTGTACGTTGCTATGACCAGGGGAGGGGCCTGAGCCAGACGGATGAAGATGGCGGCGAAGGAGACAGAGACCACTGCTAGAGCCAGGACGAAATGATGTCTGGTCACGGTGCGTACTATACTATCGATGCGTAGCTCGAATCCAACCTGCGTGGATGGGAACACGGCTACAAAGGCAGGGTGCTGGTGTGGGGGGTTTGCCCTTGGACTCCTGTTGGGGTATGAACGATGCGGGGACTGTCTATTCCCTAGTGACTCTCGAGGTTCGTGGTCGGATATCGTGTGTTGACAGCAAACTGGGCAATGCATACCATTCAGTTGGTGGGGATCATCTTCGAAGGAGGCAACGAGCTATGGGACAATACGCTGAAGATATCATAGTGGACAAGAAAGAGCAGTTGGAGAAAATCGAAGGCGTGTGCTTGCCTGGTGAGACCATTCGGGCAGTCTTCGATTTGAAGGGCCGGGGCACAGGGTTCTTGGGCCTTACCGACAAGCGAATCATCTATTATGACAAAGCATTTCTGAAGAGCAAGAAGGCACTTGTCAGCATACCGCATGACCGCATCGCGTCCGTGGCCAGTGAAGATAACAGCGGTTTCATCATTAAGAGAGGGTTTCTTGTCAGCGACACTCTCACTATCCAACCGATAGGGCTTGAGGCGAAGACCTTTGAGTTCAGGGGGGGCGAGAAGGCCCACATGGCGCACAATATCATAATGGAGTACTTACTGAGGTAGAGGGTGGCAGTCCTCCCCCGCTTCTTGTCGATTGGGCTCAGATGCCGCAAACCTGTCTCACGCTGAAGGTATTGGCGCATCCAACGCGACTGCGAGAGAGATACAGCGAATGGAGTCGAAAAGCGCCAGGTGGATTGGGCGCGACGTAATTCGGGAATTGACGGGCGAGGCGGTCCAGAGAAAAGTGCGAGGACAGACTAGCCGGTGACACAGGAACGTCCTGGCCCGAGGGTGCGAGAGGTTGCGGTTGGGTCAATACTGTCGCCGTCAAAGCTGGCTGACTATTGTCTCAACCCTTATGCTGGATGTGAACATGGCTGTGTCTATTGCTATGCCCGCTTTGCCACCCGTTTCTCTCATCCCAACGAGAAGTGGGGCAGTTTCGTCGATGCGAGAACGAACGCCCCCATGTTGATTGAAAAGGAGGCGGCACGCAAGCGAGCGGGCAGGGTGGTCATCAGTTCCGTATCAGATGGGTGGCAACCGCAGGAGAAAAAGTACTGCCTGACGCGCCGGTGTCTTGCGGTTTTGCTGCGGCACAGCTATTCGGTCTTCCTGCAAACCAAGAGTGCTCTGGCTCAGCGTGACTTTGACCTGATAGAAGGTCATGCAAATGTTGAGTTTGGGGTGACCCTAACCACAGTAGAGCCCGGAGTGGCGAGACTATTTGAGCCCGGGGCGTCAGCTCCCTGTGACAGGATCGAAGTAGTAATCAAAGCCCGTAGAATCGGTATCCGCACGTTTGTTTTCCTGGGGCCGCTGCTTCCGTATATCTCAGACAGGGGTGTGGGCCTCAGGGAACTCTTGGATACAGTCGCTGAAGTCAACCCGGATTATTTCCTGGTGGATCGCCTGAATCCGCGTTATGGTATGTGGGGTAGTCTGTCCGCAGCGCTGTCGAGTTACGACAGCGGACTGGTTCCGGAATACAGGAGAATGCTCTATGACAGACAAGCACGTGATCACTATACTATGGAACTGCGTCACAGAATTGCAGGCGAAGCAGGAGAGCGCGGCCTGGCGGGCAAAATGCGGTTGTGCTTCTGATTTCGCCTCGTCGGGGCGAATTCGAGCCGCCAGGAAGCTCCATCCACCCCTGTTGCTGTCCAGCGATAATGTCCGCTTAAGCGGTCAGCGAAAATGTCCTCTTCCTTCGTTGTGGTTTGAATGGAGTGCGC
>JADFUZ010000021.1 GCA_015222295.1 Chloroflexota bacterium
GCCTTTGTTCCCATCATCCAGGGCTGCAACAACTTCTGCTCCTATTGTATCGTCCCATACAGGAGGGGCAGAGAGCTAAGTCGCAGCCCGGGAGAGGTAGTCCGCGAAGTCAAGGAACTGGTGAAACAAGGGGTGAAGGAGGTGACTCTGCTGGGACAGAACGTTGACTCTTACGGGCATGACCTGCCCGAACGCCCCGACCTGGCCGACCTGCTCGTCGAGCTGGACGGCATCGACGGCCTGGCCCGGATTCGTTTCCTGACCAACCACCCCAAGGACATGAGCGGGAAGCTCATCGCCACGATATCTCGCCTGGACAAGGTCTGCGAACACCTGGACCTGGCTCTTCAGTCGGGCGACAACGAGGTGCTGAAAGCCATGAGGCGCGGATATACTGTGGAGCGCTGCCGTGAGCTTGTCCGTGCCATCAGGCGCAGCGTCCCCGGGATATCCCTGAGCACCGATATCATCGTCGGCTTTCCCGGCGAAAGCGACGAGCAGTTTGAACACAGCCTCTCACTGCTCGAGGAAATGAGCTTTGACGTCGTTCACGTGGCGGCCTACTCTCCTCGCCGGGGCACCATTGCCTGGCGGAAATATGAAGACGATGTCCCCCCCGACCTGAAAAAAGAGAGGCT
The DNA here is from genome assembly GCA_015222295.1 of Chloroflexota bacterium. Taxonomy (GTDB): domain Bacteria; phylum Chloroflexota; class Dehalococcoidia; order GIF9; family AB-539-J10; genus JADFUZ01. The sequence continues at coordinate 639 of JADFUZ010000021.1, forward strand.
GCACAGGATCGAACAGCTTCAAGCCAGCATAGCTGCTGATATAAACTCGAAGCTCGAAGGCAGGACTGTGGAGGTGCTGGTGGAGGGCCAGAAGAAAGGAAAGTGGTATGGCCGCAGCAGAAATGATAAGCTAGTGTTTTTCCGGGACCGCGCTGAGCAACTCGGGCGATTGGTCAAAGTGAGGATTGAGAAGTCCAGCCCCTGGGCACTACAGGGAGAAATTGAGTATAATAGAGCGAAGCAAGGAGGAACATAATGGAAGAACTTGCACAGACTGCCCCGCTAATCGGTTTTTTCGTGCTGATGTTTGTGGCCATGTATTTTCTCATGATCAGGCCGCAGCGCAAGAGACAGAAAGAGCAGCAAGAACTGTTGAGCGAACTGAGAAGGGGAAGCAAGGTCATCACCGCCGGCGGAATTCACGGGCAAGTTGAAAACCTTGCCGACGACACGGTAGTCCTGAAACTAGAATCAGGGGCCACCATGAAGGTGAACAAAGCCAGCGTGACCGCCAGACAGATGAAGTAGTTGTGCCTGATACGCGTGCGCAGCGGCGCTCCCTACACAAAGTTGCCTGACGCGAGTTCCCTTTTCAGATGATGTAGGAACTCCTCCGCCTTCTTCAGCGGCGGCTTGGTCGCCAGACTCACCACAACGAAAAGGATGGTGCAGACTATGATGCCCCAGGTCCCCGGCCACCATCCCAGCGGCTTGTAGCCCGTTATCTGAAGGATCAGAACGAGGATTGCGCCCACGGCACTGCTAACGATCGCCCCGGTTGCCGTTGCCTTTTTCCAGTAGAAGGCCCCGATTATGGCTGGCACGACCATTAGAAGCCCTGCGGAAGAAGCCGCAGAAAGAGGGGCGATCATGAAGTCCAACCCGGTTTTGGCCGAGACCTGCCAGGCAAAAACAAAGGCGACGGCGGCTACCACAGGGATGACCCATTGCCCGATACGAAGCTCCCTGCTTTCCAACACACCGGGGCTGATGACAGCTCTGTGAATATCACGAGCCCATACGGAGGACAGGGTCAACAGGATTGAATCTATCGTTGAAATGGCTGCCGCCATAATCCCGACCATCACGACGAGCGCCAGCGCCCGGGGAATCACCGGCAGGGCCAGCAGTGCCGGTGTGGCCATATCCGCTTTTTCCAGGCCAGGAACCAACAGCCTGGCACCAAATCCCAGTAGTACAGCTATCAGCGTATAGGCAAACCCGAAGACCAGGAACCCGCCCAGCATTCGCTTCATGGCCGTGACGGATTTCGGGATGAAGAACCTCTGACTCACCTGCGGATTGGAGATACAGAAGAAGAACCAGGGCAGTGAAAGCCCGATGAACATGTTGATATTCCACATCCCTCCCCCCGAAGGGACGGTCAGTAAATCAGGATGACCGGACTCTATCTGGCCAAGAAAAGACGGCCATCCCCCCACCCTGGAGACAACAATGCCCAGTATGGCCACACCGCTTACTATCATGATCAGGGCCTGAAAAGCATCGGTCCACGCTATCGAGCGCAGACCGGCAATACGCGACCAGGCTATGGCTAGCAGGGTGGCCAGGATTATGCCGCTGACTACCGGAATGGCACCGCCACTGAGCCCGTTGATCAGGAAACTGACTCCCATCAGTTGCGCCGCGCTGTAGGGAACGAGGAAAACAAGAGACAGGACACCCGCTGTCATACCGACATACTTGCTCTGGTAGCGATCGGACAGAAGCTCCATCGGCGTTATGTAGCCGTATTTGCGCCCCGCTAGCCAGAAACGCGGCAGGAAGAACAGTGCCAGGAAAAGCCCGCACAGATATGTCAACTCAAAGCCGAGCGCCCCGACCCCACCAGCGTACGTCAGGCCAACCAGACCTACGAGCATGAAGGCGCTGTAGGTGGTGGCACTGTAGGTCATGGCAGATATGAAACCGCCAACCTTGCGGTTTGCCAGGAAAAACCCGCTCATCCCCACCCCCACCTGCCGCCTCGCCGCAACGGCGATAAGAAAGCCCAGGACCACATAAACCCCCACAGCCAGCCAAACCCAGAACGTTGACCCCATCGTTACTCCTTCCACCTGAGAAAAAGCACGAACATGCTCGCGACCGCCACGGCTGCCCAGGCCACCCAGAACAGGAAAACGCCGGAAAAGCTCTCAACGCCCCCCAGAACGCCCCAGGGCAGGGCCAGATCGAGCGCCAGCAGAAACACCAGCCAGACCAACATCCAGGTACTTCTCTTCACCTGAGCCTCAACAGCGCCGCAGTTCTCTCCCGGTCACTCTCAGAAACACTCTATCGTCTCCGGTGACAGCACGCCGGCGGAATCGTCACCGAAGAATGGCGCTATTATAACCGATGTGGCTGGCTGTAGCGAAAAGGCCTGGTGTCAGTTTGCCGCTTGAACCGACTTCTCGGCGATGACCAGATAGCGCTCCGGGCTATCCTCGAAATAGGTCAGCTTCAAGCCAGCGTGCCTTACCATCGCCCGTAGCTGAGCTTCCTCGGGCAGAAGGTCAATGGCCACCACCCCGCCAATGGACTGGTGGAGCTGGTTGATTGCTTCCCGGCTGGCGGTATGACAGATAACCAGGCGCCCGCCGGCCTTTAGCACGCAGGCCAGTTCTTCCAATACCGCCGCCTTGTCGCCGAAGTGCGGGAAGGCACTGTTGCATATGGCCAGGTCGGCCAGGTTATCAGGCAGGGGGATAGCGACAGCATCCGCCTGAATAAAACCCACAACAGGTTGCAACCGTTTGGCCTCAGCCTGCTTGAGCATGTTCTTCGAGAAATCGAGAGCTACTACTTCCCCTTCATACCCCACCGCCTCGACAAGAAAGGGCAACAGAACGCCTGTACCGCAGCCGATGTCAAGCACGCGACCTCCCCGTTTGATGTTCAGTTCTCTGACGATGTTGCCGAGGCACTCCAGCCGCACCAGAGTAAGCTCCCTGTCCCAGTGAAAAGCCACCCGGTCAAAGTACTCCCGGAGAGGCGTGGCTACTCCGTTGCTCAAGCCTGTTGCCATCTCTTTACCTTTCTCTTGGGCGAGAACGCGGTCGCCAGCGCGAAGATGATACATGAAGTTATCACGATGGACGCCCCCGAAGGGATATCCAGCAAGTAAGAGGCAGTGAGTCCCGCCCAGCACGAAACGACGCCGAAGGCGGAGGCGATGAGCAGCATCCGTTTCAAGCTATACGTGAGCTGATAGGCCGCGGCGGCCGGGTTGAGAATGAGGGTATAGATGAGCAGGCCGCCTATGCTTTGCAGGGAGGCGGTGATGGTCAGCCCGGTGGCAAACAGCAGCCCATAGAAGATGAGAGTTGCCGGGATGCCCACGGCCAGAGCCACCTGCCGATGGCAGATGACCGCCAGAATCTCCTTGTAGAAGGCCAGCACCAGCCCAATCTCCGCGGCGGTCACCGCACCCAGAAAAGCCAGGTCGCGGTGGCTGACGGTGAGGATGCTTCCCCAGAAAAGGTTCAACGCCTCGGTCCTGGAGCCAGACATCAGACCCAGGAAAAGGAACGCCAGCCCGAGCATCAGGGAGAAGACGATGCCGATTGAAGTGTCGAGGTTCAGCTCCCCCCGGTCGGCCATGGGGCCGATGATTCCGGCCGAAGCCAGGCTGAAGACCAGGGCGCCAATCAGGGGGTCAAAACCAAGCCAAACGCCGAGGAGAGCCCCGGCAAAGGCAGCGTGGGCAATGCATACGCCAATAAACGACAGATGCATGGTGACCACGAAGACACCCACGATAGAGCAGGTTATGCCGCCGCATAGCCCTGCCAGGACGGCATTCTGCATGAACTGGTACTCTAATACGGACATTCCCCTATCAGCTCATACGTCGCCAGCGCCCTCTCATTGCGAGGAGTGGAGCCACGAGGCGCTCCCGGTCTGACGGGGCATTGAGACCGGCACGCCGTAAAGCTGGCTCAACACATCTTTTTTCAGCATTGATTCAGGCTTGCCCTGCCGCCAGATCCGGCCCTCCTTCATCAGAACCAGTCGCTCACAAACGGCCGGCAGTTGCCTCAGGTCATGCGTTACGAACAGGGTAGTCATTCCGTACTTCCGGTGAATCCTCTGTATCAGGTCGAGGATCTCCCACTGAGCCCGCTCATCTATGGAAGCCGTGGGCTCATCGAGCAGGAATATGTCAGGCTCCTGGACTATGGCCCTGGCGATGGCCGCTCTCTGGTATTCACCTCCGGAGAGATGCCCGATCGGGCGCTGCACCAGATGGGCAATGCCCACCATATCCGCCATTCTGTCCACGCTGGCCCAATGCGCCGCCGTTGGTCGGTGGAACAGTCCCAGACGGCCGTAGCTTCCCACCATCACGGTCTCCCTGACGTTGATGGGCAAGCGCGGGTCAATATTCTCAACCTGCGCCACGTAGCCGATGCGCCTCCTCAGCTTGATGCCGTTCTGCTCGTTCACCGGCAGTCCCAATACCCGGACTTCGCCTTGAACCAGTCTGCCTAAGCCGTTGATGACCGTCAGAAGGGTAGTCTTCCCCGCGCCATTGGGGCCAATAATGCCGATGAACTCCCCTCTGTGTACTTCCAGGGACACGCCCTGCAGGGCTACGTCTTCCCGGTAGGAGACTACGGCATCCTTGATGCTGATAACTGCATCGCTCACTTTGCCGTCTTTCTTAACCCAGGGCTTCGAGGATTAAGTCCACATTCCTGTCTATCGCCTTCTCCCAGGTCTCGGTCCCTTCAAAGCCGCCGGGGAAATTGGAGATCGTCACCTGAGCAGCTCCAATATCCCGCGCCATTGTTGCGCTGTTCTCAGTCCCACCACTTTGCAGATTGTCGATCACCAGAGCCACACCGGCTTCCCTGGCCTGGACTATGAGCTGCTCCACGTCCGCCACGCTCAGTTCTTCAGGACGGCCGTAGGTGGCTATTACATCGAAGCCAGCCCAGTTCACGAACCCTGCCTGCATCTCGGCGCAGATCACCTTGACCTTTTCCACCCCAGCCTCAAGCAGTCTGCCTTTCGCTTCCACTCCCCTGGCGGAGATTGCCTGTACCCTCGCTTCAGCTCCCTCTTGATAGTAGTCTGAGTTGTCCGGGTCTATCTCTCCCAAAGCCTGGGCGATGGCCTCCACCGCCTCGGCCTGCACGGGGGGCGCCATCCAGTTGCCTTTCACGGCTATGACCTTAACAATGAGATCAGGATTGTCGGCCGCTTCGATGAGTCCCGTGATGTTCGCCTTCTCCTGCTGCCAGGGGTGGATGATGAGCACTCTGCTATTGGCCAACGTCTCAACATCGCTCGGCTTCACATCGTAGTGTCCGGGACACATTCCCGGAGGGATCAGGTTTTGTACCTCGAGCTTCCCATCAGCGAGGTCCTGTGCAATTCCGGCTATGAGCGAACTCCCGGCGATTATGTCGCCTGATGCGGACGTGCAGGATAGGGGAGCGAGCAGGGCTGCCACCAGAAACAGTGCCACGATGACAAGCAGGGGTTTTCTCTTCATGGTTCCTCCTTTCAATACCTCATGCATTTGCAATCGGTTGCAATCATGCCACAAAAAAACCCACCTGCTTACAACCGAACCCTGGACATCAGGTCGTGAGCTGGACTTCAAGCTCAACCCTGGACTTCAGGAAGTCTATCAGCCGCACTTTCCCTCGAAAAGCTCTACTTTCCCCGAAGAGGGTCTCTACTTCTATCCGGTCGCCCTCGATTTCCATATGCACAACGTCCTCCAGAACCGCCGTATCGTCATCCGTGCTCTCGTAGACCTTAGCCAGACACATGTCAATGCTCCTTCGTTCCCTTGGTCAAAGCCTGTTTTGCTCTCTCCAGCGACTTGCTGGCTTCTGCCATGCTGGCGGCCGCTTCCCGTAGCTGCTGTGCCGCCCTGGCGGACAGAGAGTCAGCTCTGTTAGCCCAATCACGGAACTCCCCTTCATGCTCGCGATTGTGGTCAATCCAGTAATCAATGAGGGTAAGAAGCTTTTCCTCGCTCATAGCTACGCTCCCATTCCTGCACCCCTGACTAGACTCGCTTACCTTTCCTGCGACACTCGCCACACTCGCCCGGGACAGCCATGTGTCTCAGTTCAGCGGCGAAATCGCACTCGCGGAGCAACGTATCTTTCAACGGTGACAACACAGATTCGTCAACATCGATCACCCGGCCGCAGGTCCGGCAAACGAGGTGATGGTGATGGCTCTTCTCAGCAACATGGTAGCGCACGCGACCTTCGCCAAAATCCGTTTCAGTCACCAACCCCAACCTGTTGAGCAGTTCGAGCGTGCGATAGACGGTGGAAATGTTGCTGTAGGGATAGCGCCTGTGTAGCTGCACATAGATCTCTTCAGCGCTGATGTGGCTATCGGCGCCGTGAAGGGCCTCTATGACCAGCATGCGCTGTGGAGTCAGGCGATAGCCCTGTTTTTGTAGCGCCTTATGGCAGCTCATCTACACGTGAGATTGTAACAGGACGTGGAAGTTGTTGCAAGGGATTGCTGGTGCAACTACTTGCTTCGGCTCTCCACCAGCAAGGTAACCGGCCCGTCATTCTGGATGTCCACCAGCATGTGCTCCTGGAAAATCCCTGTTTCGACCTTGAGGTCAGCGGAGCGCATCTGTTCCACGAAGAACTCATAAAGCTCCTTCGCCCTGTCCGGCGGAGCCGCGTCGGTAAAACTGGGCCGCCTGCCCTTTCGCGAGTCGGCCAGAAGGGTGAACTGGCTTACTATCAGGACTTCCCCTTTTGTTTCCAGTACTGACAGGTCAAACTCACCCGCTTCGCTGGGGAAAATCCGCAGGTTGGCAACCTTGCTCGCCAGATAGCGGGCTTCCTCTTCTGAATCGTCCCGGCCAACTCCCAGGAAAACCACCAGCCCTCTACCAATCTGGCCCGTTCTCTCCCCGTTCACACTCACCGCAGCCCGGGCAACCCGCTGCACCAGTGCTTTCATGTCCCTGGACCTATTCTAGGTTCTTGTGCCGATGGCGGTCAACTGGCGGGCGGCGGACCGCGCCAGACTACCTTCAGTCAAATTGAGAATCACCGTAGCAAGGGCTATAATGCTCGGGCCATAAGGTGAAAGATCTCGATAGAATCCTCCACCAGGTCTCCAAACCCGCTCGCTATGCTGGAGGCGAGTGGAACAGCAGCACCAAGAACTGGGAAACGACGCCCCTGCGCTTTGCTTTGTGCTATCCCGATGTCTATGAAATCGGGATGTCCAATCTGGCGGTGTCAATCCTCTACGACATACTGAATCGGCAACCGGATGTGCTGGCGGAGAGAGTCTATGCCCCGTGGGTAGATATGGAAACGGTCCTGCGAGAGCAGGGCCTCCCCCTTTTCTCCCTGGAATCCAGGCACCCCCTGAAGGACTTCGACGTAATCGGTTTCTCTCTCGGCTATGAACTCACCTACACCAACGTATTGAACATCCTCGATCTCGCTCAGATTCCGCCACTTAGCGGCCTGAGGGATGCTTCTTGCCCCCTGGTAGTAGCGGGAGGTAGCTGCGCTCTCAATCCTGAGCCAATGGCGGATTTCATCGACCTCTTTGTGATCGGCGAAGGTGAAGAAGTGATACTGGAGTTGCTGGACGTCCTTCGCACGTGCCGGGGCAACAGAGAGGAACTGCTGAAGCAGGCCGCCCGGCTCAGCGGCATCTACGTCCCGGCCTTCTATGAAGTCGCCTACAAGGCGGACGGCACAGTGGAGAGCATTACACCGGCGTCTCCAGAAGCCAGGCCAAGGATCCATCGCAGGATAGTGACTGAGCTGCCACCACCACCCAGCAGGCCAGTCGTCCCTTACGTTGAGATGGTTCACGATTACGGCAGCATAGAGATCCAACGAGGCTGCACTCAAGGCTGCCGCTTCTGCCAGGCCGGGATGATTTACCGGCCGGTCCGCGAGAGACCACAGGAAGAAATCCTGGATGCCGTAGATAGGCTATCAAGGAATTGCGGCTTCAGTGAGATATCTCTGCTTTCCCTCAGCACCGGGGACTACTCCAACATTGAAGACCTTCTGGCCAGACTGGCGCAGAAGTGCCGCGCCGATAGGATTGCGCTGTCACTTCCCAGCTTGAGGCTGGATACAGCCACAGCAGGGTTAGTGGACTTGCTGCCTTCGCAGCGCAAGACGACCCTTACCTTCGCTCCTGAGGCAGGGAGTGAGAGACTGCGCCGTGTCATAAACAAGAATATCCCGGAAGAGGCGATACTCGATACGCTGGCGGGCTTCCTCCATAAAGGCTGGTCGAAGCTCAAGCTATACTTCATGCTGGGCCTGCCCAGTGAAACGGTCGACGATGTGCACAGCATCGTAGAGCTCGTGGCCAGGATAAGCCACCTGGGCCGGGTTTTCCGGCTACACGTCAGCACTTCAATCCTCATACCCAAGCCGCACACCCCCTGCCAGTGGCTGGCGCAGGAAACGGAAGACCGGCTACTGCCCAAGTTCGACATCCTGAAACGCGGCCTGCGACAGCAGCGAGTCAGGCTCTCGTGGCCTGACCCCGGGACCAGCCAGATTGAAGCCGCCCTGTCCCGGGGTGACCGTCGCCTGGGCCAGGTCATCCACCATGCCTGGCGCCTGGGCAGCAAGTTCGATGCCTGGAGCGAATTCTTCGACTATCAGAAATGGCTTGATGCCTTCGCGCAGTGTGGGCTGGACCCATCTTTCTACGCGAACAGAGAACGGCCCCTGGAGGAGACACTGCCCTGGGAACACATCGACGCCGGCGTGACTCCCGACTTCCTCAAGAGAGAGTACCGGAAGCTATGGCACGAGGAGGAGACTCCAGACTGCCGTCGCGAGGAGTGCCATGCCTGTGGACTACAGCGCTGGCAAGACAGTTGCCAGCAGAAGTACGGGGAAACTAAAGGCCGAGCAGGAACTGCTCAATAGCCTTGTTGACCGCTTCGGGCTTTTCCGCGAAGAAATAGTGCGTGCCTCCTTCTATGACAGCCATCCTTGCTCCCTCGATATTGGCTGCCAGGTAAGAGCCATACTTGGGTGGTGTCATCGAGTCCTCGCTACCGCAAAGCACAAGCGTAGGAGTCTTGATCTGCCGCACTCTGTCCATGATGTCAAATCTGTCACAGCACACGAAGTCGTTTAGCTGCACTTCAGCCCCAACTTCAACTGCTTCACGTATCAGTTCTTCCCTCAACCCGGCATCAATGTGACCGTAGTTGGGCCTCACGAAGTCTTCTACCCACGTGGCCGGGTTCTGCACTCCGTCTTGCATTGCAGAGAGATACTGCGGAGCTACCCGCAACCTGGCACCGGTGCCGGCAAGGATGATACCACTCACATCCGCGGGGTGCTCCAGAGCGTACATCTGTACGATAGCACCACCCAGAGAATGCCCGGCCAGGACGGGAGTCGAGTACCCTCGCTCCAGAATACACCCACGGAGCCAGGCGACGTAGCCTTCAATGCTGGTGCACGGCGCTCCCGGAGACAGATGACCGGGGAGGTTTATGGCCTCGGCTTCAGGGAAGTACTGCACCTGATAGCGCCACACGCTCCCCGTGTTTCCTGAGCCGTGGATAAGAACGAGCTTCATGCAGACACACCCCCTTTTTCTATTATCCCTTCGGGCCGCCTCAAGCGCCTGGCCACCGCCTGCCACAAGGGCAAGTGGGACTTCCTCTCCGGCTCGCTTTCGCCCCTACGGCTGACCCAGCGTGGCAATGGAAACCACGCTATCACCTCCAGCCACCGCCATCACATGTACGCCGCGGGCGTTTCGGCTCTGGACCGGGATTTGCTCAATAGGAATGCACTCGACATTGCCCGTGGCCGACAGCATCACCAGGGTTCCTTGCGGGAGCACAACTCTGGATGCAGCCACCCCACCCGTCTCACCACTGACCCTGTGCGCTCTGATGCCCTTGACACCTCTCCGGTGGAGAGGATAGCGCAGCACGGGAGTCAGTTTGCCAAACCCCTTTTCAGTCACCGTAAGCAGGTGAGTCCCCGAGGAAAGCGGGTCCATACCGACAACAGCGTCACCAGCCAGTCGCAGGCCACGGACCCCGCCACTGCTGCGAGAAGCAGTCCTCAGTTCCTTGACCCGGAACTTGGCAGCCTGCCCATTTCGACTTATCAGAATGACCTCGTCGGAGTCGGTAACCACCCTGGCCGACACCAGCTCGTCACGGCTCTTGAGTCTCACAGCAATGAGGCCATTTCTCCGGATTGAGGCAAATTCGTCCAGGGACGTCTTCTTTATCTCACCCAACCTCGTGGCCAGCAACAGAAACACATTCCGACGGAAAGCTGGCACAGCCTGTAGCGCAGTTATCTCGTCTTTCAAATCCACCGGCAACAGGTTGACCAGCGCCAGGCCCTTGGCAGTCCGAGATGAGTCTTCCGGGATTTCGTAGCATTTCAGACAGAAGGCTTTACCCCGTTTGGTGAAGAAAAGCACGTTGTCATGGGTATCCGCGGTCAGGACATGCCTCACTGAATCATCCTCACGGGTCACCATCCCCATAACACCCCTCCCTCCACGGTGCTGGAGCCGATAGGTGCTGGCAGGCAGTCTCTTGATGAACCCCTGACTGCTGAAGGTGACTATTACCTGCTCGTGAGGAACAAGGTCTTCTTGACGAAACTCCGTCACCTCCTCCTTCTTGACCAGAGTGCGCCGCTTGTCGCCATACTTGGACTTCAACTGCGCCACATCCTGCTTGATGAGGAACAGTATCTTTCTCGGGTTTGCCAACAGGTCTTCCAGATAGGAGATGCTCTTCACCACTTCAGCATACTCTTCCGCTATTTTCTCCCGCTCCAGATGCGCCAGGCGTCGCAGTGGCATATCGAGAACAGCCTGGGCCTGAACCTGAGACAGGCCAAAAACCGCTATCAGGTTGGCACGAGCGGCATCAACAGTCTCAGATTGCCGAATGGTCCTGATTACCTGCTCTATGTTATCAAGAGCAATCCTGAATCCTTCGAGGATGTGAGCCCTGTTTCTGGCTTTCTCAAGCTCGAACTGGGAGCGCCTGGTAATGACCTCACAACGAAAGTCAATGTGGCAGGTCAGGGCCTTCTTGAGACTCACCACTTCGGGCTGCCCGTCAACCAGAGCCACCATGTTCACGAAAAAGGCCGACTGCATCGAGGTGTTCTTGTAGAGATTGTTCAGTATGCGCTGAGGCTGTCCCTCCTTCCGCAGTTCGATAACGACTCTCATCCCCTCCCTGTCCGATTCGTCACGTACCTCGGCTATCCCGACGATCTTCTTCGTTCTGGCCAGGTCGGCAATCCTCTCCACTAGAGCCGCCTTGTTCACCTGATACGGAAGCTCGCTGACAACTATCTGTCTCTTGCCCGTCTTGACACTTACTTCGCTAGCTTTGGCCCGGACCACGATCTTGCCCCGTCCCGTGGCACAAGCGCTTCTGATGCCCTCCTGCCCCAAGATCACAGCTCCCGTGGGGAAATCGGGCCCCTTGACAAACCCCAGCAGCTCCTCCGGAGTCGCTTCCGGGTTGTCGATCAGGAGGGCGATGGCATCGCATATTTCCCCCAGGTTGTGTGGCGGAGTATTGGTGGCCATGCCCACTGCAATGCCTGACGAGCCATTCACCAGGAAGTTGGGCAACCTGGCGGGCAAGACCGAGGGCTCCTTGAGAGAGTCGTCGAAATTGGGCACAAAGCTTACGGTATCCTTGTCAATGTCGACCAGCATCTCCTCAGCAATCGCGCCAAGCCTGGCTTCGGTGTATCTCATTGCCGCCGGCGGGTCATCATCAACGCTGCCAAAATTCCCCTGCCCATCTACCAGGACGTGCCTCAAGGAGAAGTCCTGCGCCATGCGTACCATAGCCTCGTATATTGGAGCATCCCCGTGGGGATGGTATTTCCCCATGACTTCCCCAACAATTCGAGCACTCTTCTTGTACGGACTGTTGGGATGCAGCGCCAGTTCCTGCATGGCATACAGGACACGTCGCTGCACGGGTTTCAGGCCATCTCGCACATCAGGAAGCGCCCGCGATACGATGACGCTCATGGCGTAATCGAGGTATGAGCTCTTCATTTCCTGCTCAATATCAACCGGCTTCACTACGCCAATTTCCGTCACTGCGCAATCCCTCCTTCGCTGCCCGTTTCCTCGAGTACGGAGAACCCTTCCAGCAGGGCTTTCTCTTCGTCGTCAGAATAGCCACCTTCTTCCTCCACATACTCACCTTCCCTATCTACGTCACCTTCGGCGACAAAGAGGTCGCGCACCATAGGCAAGCCCTTGGCATAGCTCTCCGGCTGCCTGATAGCAACGGTAGGAAAAGAGGCCTGCCCTGCCTGGCTGGGGTGCTGATACTCCTCCCTGATGATTACCTGCGCTCCATCTTCCCCCGCCCGAAGCATCGCGCCAGCATATCTATTGCCGCCTAGAATAAGCTTGACAAGGCGCAGCTCGTGCTTCGGCTCCACTTCTCCCAGGTACTCTCCTTCTTCA
>JADFUZ010000022.1 GCA_015222295.1 Chloroflexota bacterium
CATCTGGCTGATTTCCTCATCGGTGAGCCCGCTCTTCAACATCGCACTGATGAAGAGCCTCATACCCTCGCCTGTGATGGGATGTGGCGTCCCGCCAAAGTCTGTGCTCATGATGCAGTGCTCAGGCCCCTCATCCCTCATCACGTCCGCTAACTCGTCCGGGCTGTGCCTCTGCCCCGTTGATGCTATCTCTTGCGCTGAGTGCTCGATAATGACTCCTTCCCTGGCTAGCATCCGCCTCTGCTCAGCGCTCAGAATCGACTTCGCTACAATAGTCACCAGTGCATGAGTTACCACGATTTTATTCAGTCTCAGCTGCTTGCACCTGTCAACAAGCGCAAGTATCTCTGGGGCCGATATATGGCCCGTCGCCAGCACCATGTCATAATCTTTCACGGTCTTCAGGATATCGTCTATCACGGGAACAAGCCTACCGTCCGTATCCAGTATTGAGATACCTTCCCCTCTGTGGTCAATGCCAAACGACTTGGCTATCATGTCCTTTGAGTTCCTGGCGCAAAACGTGGGCATCCACACGACTTTCGCTCCCAGTTCACCCGCCGCCTCCACAGCATGGAAGTTCAAGCCACCGACTTCGTAGTCGAGAGTAACACTGCCAAAAACCGCGATGTCAGGGACCAGATCAGACACAAGGCTCGCAAGAGCCGCTGTTGGATAACAGCGGTTCTTTAGCACAAATCCTCTCATGCCTGCTTCCCGTGCACTGAGGGCTGTCTCCAATGCATTCTGCCGTCTGGTCATGTGGGGCTCCGGGTGAAAATGCAGATGCATGTCTATGGATCCCCTGAGTAGCCTCCCAATGGGTGACTCATCAGTTCTGCCTGGCAAATGGAGCTCGTGCTCTCTGACGTAGCTATTGTCTATCATCGGTGACCTCCTCCGCACATTGTTGCTGAAACACGTCAACTAGGTCCGGCCGACGTATGCTGATTCCAGAACGTCACTGAAGCCCGCTGGTGATCGCCAGACCATCCCACCCTTGTTACCCAGACCACTTCACTCAAATTACGCCCGAAGCTTCTCGAGCTTGGCCTGAAATGCCGGCCTGTCCCAAACCTCTTGGTTGACCAAGCTGCCCGGATGTTCTCCGTTGACTATCTGCCGAACCTGCTCGACGATTTCGTCCATCTGACCGATGAACATCTGGTCCGTCCAACCTAGAGCATGTGGCGTGACTATGACATTGTCCATCTTCAACAGCGGATTCTCAGGCTGTGTCGGCTCCTGCTCAAACGCATCTATCCCAGCCCCCCGTATCCACCCCTGTCGCAAAGCTCTTATCAGCGCGCCCTCATCCACTATGGGTCCGCGTGCTGTGTTGATTAGAAACGTAGTCTCCTTCATGCTGGCCAGTTCCTTCTCTCCAAGTAGATGACGTGTACCTTCATTCAACGGACAGTTGATGGTCAAGAAGTCCGACTCTGCCAAGACCCTATCCATGTTTACGAGTTCCACATCAAGCTCCCCCACGGACTCGGGCGTCACGTAGGGGTCGTAGGCTATGTGTTTCATGCCCAACGGTTTGGCCAGCACAAACATCTCGCGGCCGATATTGCCAACGCCTATAGAGCCCAGAGTCTTGCCCACCAGCCCGTACCCGTGATATTGGGCTTTGTCAGCCCATCGTCCCTCGCGAGCCAGTCTGTCCTTGGTCAGGAGACGCATACTCAGCCCCAGTATGAAAGTGATTATGGCCGTTGCCATCGGCCGCCGCACTGCCTTCGGAGTTATGCACAACATCACGTTTGCGTCTGTCATTGCGGCAACATCAACCATGTCATAGCCCACCCCGGTGCGATGGATCGCTAGGAGACGCGTGTTGCCCATCACCGTACGGCGCGTCCACCTAGGCCTGAGCGCAATAACCATATCGAAGTCGCGTATCTGCTCGGCGGTCGCCTCTGGCAGAAACTCCGCGAAGGCTTCATATTCCACATTGGGTATCTTATCCAGTAGCTTCAGCCCAGGCCCCGGAATTATGAACTTCCCTTCGTCGTCAAACAGGTCTCTGGTAACGCCGATTCTGACTTTCTTGCCCATTCCCTCATTCCTCCCCATCTCCTACCTGCTATCTACCGCTCACTGCCACCTGCTCAGGACGCCGTGTAACTCAACTTGCTCCCGTTCAGTTGAGTGACTCACCTTATGAGAGCCTTCGCCTCTTCAATGACTGGTTTCAGATTGCGAACGTTCCCATCTCTGACGTAGCCCAAGGTGAATAACTGATAGCCTTCCTCTGCCCGTTGGAGGCACCCCTTGGGTGGAAAACCACCAATGCCGGCCACCTTTCCCGCTTCTTTGCATATCTTGGCGATTTCTCTCAGTTTCTCGCCCAGAAAGGCAGCCGCATTTACCTCTGACCTCTTGGCCCTGGGATCAATGCCTCCGATGTTCAGCGCAAGGTCATTCGTTCCCACAATCGTTCCCGTTATTCCATCCAGCCTCAAGGTCTGACGCAAGCTGCTGAGGCCCGCCAGACTCTCAGTCTGAGGGAAAACCAGAGTGTTGTCGTTGATGTATTGAGTCATCGCGAGCAAGGGCATCTCAGCAGGGTCCTGAAAGTCCAGCAGATAGGGACTCAGCCCTATTCCAGATCCTCTATGCCCGGTGGGCGGGAAATAAGCCTGATTGACAGCGAAAGCGGCCTGCTCCACACTGTCCACCTGCGGCAGCATCAGTCCGTTCACACCAGAGTCAAGGTAGCACCTGAAGTTGGCAGAGTTCTCCTCCGGCCGCAGCAACATAGGAATCGCCATTTCCCTGGCAGCACGGATATACATGTAAATGGTCTCTTTGTTCACCAGACTATGCTCGTTGTCCACCATAATGAAATCATAGCCAAAGTCCTTCAACGCCCCTACTGTGTCTTCCGGGTCGTTACCAGGTCCGATGAGTGGCCCAAACACCTTCTTGCCTGCTTGCAACTCCAACACGAAGTCACGTCCAGTGTTCTTTTCCACGGAGACCCTCCCTAGTTCCATTTGCGGCTGTGTCCCAACATCATCCCGTCCCACCACCACACGACGTTATCTCGGAAGTATAGCACTGTTTTTTGACTCACGGAATAATACATGCGCGGCACAATTCTTGACATTGCAGCGAGAAACCATCCCCGTTGGACCAGACTGATGGTGTATAATGGCGCAGAGCAACTGTGACTCCATCGCACTGGCGCTGCAGTTCACCTGCTCAATCGAGGTGAAACATGAAACAGGAGTACCTCTTCCCGAGTCCTGCCCCTCCGGCCATCAGAGAGGCTATGGCGAAGGCTGTAGAAAGAAAAGAGCAAGGTCTCGAGGTCTTCGACTTCAGCAGCGGCAACATAGGCAACCTGCTGGCTAGCCAATCGATCTTTGACAAGTTCGAGTTGAGCACTGCCAAGTCGGCTCCCGTTCAACTTAGGGGAATGATTGATGCGTTGGGACGGGGCATAATCAACTCGTACTACCCTCATCCCAGGGGACTTGCCTACTCCCCGACCGGTGGGACTGAGGCTATCAGGAGGCTAGTGGCGCAGTATTTCAGAGAGATACATGGGATTCCAATTTCGGATGTTGACACGAATAGAGTCATAGTGACGGCAGGCGGACAGCAGGCTATGACTTCAGCGCTCAGATCCATAAGGCCCGGAACGCGAGTTCTTCTACCAAGGTGGGAATACGCTCCTGTCTCAGGCATATTGAAATACCACAACCTTGACGAAGTAAGGGTCGACGTGAATGAAGACTTATCCATAAATATCGGTGATTTGAAGAAGAAAGTCGGCCAGAGTTCTGTGTTCTACCTCAGCATGCCCAACAATCCAACCGGATACCTCTCACCTGAAGACCTGAGAGCCGTAGCGGAAGTCCTTTCAGCCAACAACGGTGGCGTAATCTGGGATGCCCCGTACCTATTCACCATATTGAGACTCACACCAGGGGGTGTGAAGTTTGACAAGGAGTTCCTGCAAGAAAAGGTCAGCGAATTCAAAGAAACAGCACGAGAATACCATGAATCCATGTGTATCCTGTCGAGTCTGTCCAAGTCGTGTCTCATCGCTGGTTTGAGATATGGCTTTGCTGTTGCCAGCAGGCAATGGATAGACAACATGGAGGCCATAATAGGAAGAGAGAACTTGAGCAGCCCCACGCCGTCCTTCATTGCCGGCACAGAGATCCTGAAGGGCTTCTTGCAACAGCCGGCCAGTTACGAATGGGTTTGCGATGTTCTTGCTGGCAGGCTCACCATTCTGATTCAGGAAATTGGCAAGCACCTGATGCTTCCGGGTAACGGGATGTTCGGTGCTCTGTATGTCCCGGTTTTGACAGGTCAAACCGTCAGCAAGATATTCGCGGAACAATTGCTGAGTGAATACGGAATCGTGACTGTGCCAGGAGAGCAGTTTTTCGGGGGTACAGCGAATGCAGTCAGGCTCTCGCTCGTGTCAGTTCCCTGGACCGAGGGTGAGGAAACATGGATTGCAAGCGTCAAGGCTCTGAAAGCTGCTCTGGCGAAGTTGTGAGGGACACGCATAATATGTTAATCCATATGTCTCGAGAGGCAGCGGTCAGCAGGAAGACCACCTGCGCGCTTGCGCATGGGCAGATCTTCCTGGAATGCCCGCGATTGAGGAGAACGGAACGCAGCGCCCATTCCCGTCCCGCGAAATGGTAAAGATTGCAGTGGACGCCATGGGAGGCGACTAT
Organism: Chloroflexota bacterium; assembly: GCA_015222295.1. Classification (GTDB taxonomy): domain Bacteria; phylum Chloroflexota; class Dehalococcoidia; order GIF9; family AB-539-J10; genus JADFUZ01. The sequence goes on from JADFUZ010000022.1 coordinate 4,710, forward strand.
GCCCCTGATGAAATAATCAAGGGGGCAGTTACTGCTGCCCGAAGAGGGGATGTTGAGGTCGTACTTGTCGGGCCTGCGAGCATACTCAAAAGCGGAATATCAAAGTACGATAGAGAGGGGCTCCTTATTTCCCAGGTCGACGCCGAAGCTGTCATCAAGGAAGGCGAGCATCCTGCCCTGGCGGTCCGGCGCAAGCCTGATGCTTCCATAGCCGTCGCGGTGAAACTTGCGAAAGCAGGCAAAGTGGATGCCGTGCTAAGCGCCGGGTCCACAGGGGCAGCAGCTGTGAGCGCTATCCAGTTTCTGGGCATGATGCCGGGGATAGACCGCCCCACAGTTTGTGCACCTCTTGTTGGTTTTGCCCCCAAGACAGTCCTTGTGGATGGAGGAGCCAACGTTGACTGTAAGCCCGAGCACTTGCTATCGTTCGCGGTCGTGGGTTCTGTGTATGCGAAGAAACTCCTGGGAGTTCCCAATCCCAAAGTAGCTCTTCTAAGCGTTGGCGCCGAAGAAGGCAAAGGCAGCAGATTGATCCAGGAAAGCTATCCCATTCTCCAAAGCAGTGGTCTGGATTTTATCGGCAACATCGAGGGTAATGACGTCCTCAGTGGCCGAGCCAATGTCATTGTATGTGATGCCGTCCTGGGGAATGTGCTGATGAAGTTCTACGAAAGCATCGGACAGTACTTCGTCAAATGGCTAACCGGCAAGCTGGGCAGACTGCCGTTGGCAGGATCGGTGGGACGGTTGCTTGACCAGATGATTTCGTTCACCAGGATAACGAGGGATGAAAGCGACGGCGGAGGTCTGCTGTGGGGAATCAATGGTGTTGTTCATCTTATGCACGGGAACAGCCGGGCACAACAAGTAGATAGAGCAATAGCAAGAGCAAGGTGTGCCGTGGAAACTGACCTGGTTGGCTCCCTGAGATACGAGCTGGAGATAATTCAGACCAAGTGCAAAGAATATCTGGGCACGAAGCTTCACTCCTCAGGCACGAGTGCCACATTGGCTGCGGACGGCCCGACTTACTCACACACAAGCTGGTAGTATCGCGTTCCTCGTCCACAAGGTCTCGTCACCACACGATAGCGACGAATTCCTGGCTCATGGTTCGTGTTGTGTGAACAGATCGTGGAAGTAATCACCCGCACTAGGGATATTGGCTGCTTATTACCTTGTCGGCAGCAACGCAGAACTGTTGCCACTCA
>JADFUZ010000023.1 GCA_015222295.1 Chloroflexota bacterium
CCCACAAGACATTGTCAAGAATCAGAGGCACGCCTACAGCTTGGCCAAGGCCAACTCTGCAGCATTCACAATGGGATAGACTAGGGGCGAGGGAGTAAAGAAAGGATGTGTACCATATTGAAAAGTAGCAACCTCGCTCGCCGTCATCCTGCTTTGTATCAAGGCCGCCAGTACGTTTGCAACTTCGCCCACAGTCAAGCCGCCACAAACCTGACCCCCCAGGAGTTCATGAGTTGCTTTCTCAAACACCAGCTTCACCCCAAACTCCTTGGCACCAGGCATGGAGCCCGGATGCTTGTCAGGGGTCTTGACGTCGCTCGTGACAACATCAAACCCTGCTGCCTTCGCCTGCGTCTCCGTAAGGCCAGCCATCCCTACACCTGAATCCCCTATGATAGTGGCAAAGGCCCCAACCACCCCCTCATTCCTCCTTCTCAACTCAAGAAGATTCGCACCGACGATCCTGCCTTCCTGTGCAGCAATAGAAGCAAGCTTCAGGGCAGAAGGCCTCTTGCTGAAGAAGGATCTCTTCTCAGCACAATCTCCAACGGCAAATATGTCCCTGTTGCTGGTCCTTCCATACTCATCAACCCACACGGCCTTGGTCTCTCCTATTTCAAGGCCCGCATCTTGAGCCAATTGAGTGTTTGGACGTACTCCGATACACATGAACACCAGGTCTGCCTTCAGCTCTTCTCCGCCGGCAAGCCTGACTCCAGTGACTTTCTTCTCGCCCAGGATTGCTTCTACCTTCGCCCCTGTCTTTATGCTTACCCCTCTTTCCGTTAGCTGACTCTCTGCCAAAGTGCAGAAACCCTCGTCGAACACAAGCTCCAAGCAGTGGGGCAGCATTTCCACAATGGTGACATTCAGGCCTCTTTTCCGGAACTCATCGCCAAACTCGAGGCCTATGAACCCACCTCCAATGATGATGACATCCTTAATCGCAGCTACTGCTCTAAGCAGCCCGTTCAAGTAGTCCACGTCCTTTATGGCGCAGAAAACGTTCTCCAAATCCCTGCCTGGTATGGGAATTATGATCGGGTCTGCCCCGGTAGCGAGAACCAGTCTGTCATATCCTATGGACTTTCCACTGGCAGTGGCAACAGTCTTAGCCTGCTTATCTATGGACGTGACTTCGTCAATGATCAAATCAATATTGCTCCCTGACAGTAACTTGTCAGGCATTATGTTCTTTTCCGGTGATCCAACCGTTCCAAAAATATAGGGTAAACCACAGGGAACCAATACCTGTCCTTCCTTCTCTTTCCGGATGACAGCTATGCTAGCATCCTTGTACTGCCTCCTTGCTGTCTGGCCAGTGACAATTCCCCCGGCACTACCACCGATGATCAATAGATCTACCTTTTCCATCTATGCCTCCTTCTGTTGCCCGTATTCCAAGCGCATCAAACGCTGAGCCAAATTATCCTACCTCTAGCAACACAAGTCAATGCCCTGTCCCTGTTCAATGGCTGCGACTCCATCGATGGCATTATGAGCCGAAGCTGTGGCAATCCCCCTGTTCGGTTTCCCTTTCGTGACAATCATCTGTAGAATTAGCCGCACTGCGGAGGATTTCGTGCCCACAGCGAAAATAGCTATCATTGGCGGAAGCGGCCTGTACAAGATGGAGGGCATGGCAGATGTGGAGGAGCTAGGGACAAGGACGCCCTTCGGTCAGCCCAGCGACACCATGATTCTGGGTAACGTTGAGGGCACAAAGGTTGTCTTCCTGCCCAGACATGGCAAGGGACATCGCATCGGTCCTTCTGATTTGCCGGCCAAGGCGAACATCTATGCCCTGAAGTCCCTGGGAGTGGAAAGGATTATCTCGGTGAGCGCGGTAGGCAGCCTCAAGGAGGAAATCCAACCATCGCATCTCGTCATTCCCAACCAGCTTATTGACCGCACCAGGGGCAGAGATAGCAGCTTCTTCACCGGCGGCATAGTAGGCCACGTGGCCTTCGCCGAGCCCTTCTGCCCCATCCTGAGCCAGGCGATATTTGAAGCAGCCATTAAGGCCGGAGCGCAAGTTCACAAAGGAGGCACCTACCTGGCCATGGAAGGGCCCCAGTTCTCCACCAAGGCTGAATCACAGCTCTACCGCAACTGGGGAGCTGATGTCATCGGCATGACGGCTTTGCCCGAAGCTAAGCTGGCCAGAGAGGCCGAGATCTGCTACGCCACTCTGGCTCTTGTCACCGACTACGACTGCTGGCATCCTGATTACGAGTCAGTGACCACCGAAATGATCATAGCCAATCTGGAGAAAGGCGTTGGCACTGCGAGGGCAATCCTCAAGCTGACCATTCCCACCATACCACAAGAGCGCGCTTGCCCCTGTGCCAGCGCCCTCAGGGATGCTATTGCCACCGCACCAAGGTACATTCCGCGGAAGATCAGAGCCGACTTGGACCTGCTAGTTGGGAGATACCTCCGCGAAAGGCAGACCCCCACCGGGCTTGACAGGGAACAGTGAACAGGGTTCTCCTTCTTGCTGGCAAACCAGGTGCAGGTAAAACCTTTCTCATCAGGGAAGCCATAGCCGAATCAAAGACCAAAGCAGGCGGATTCTACACTGAAGAGATTAGACTCGGCGGCCTGCGCCAGGGATTTGGGATAACCAGTCTAGATGGTCAGCATGCCGTACTGGCGCACGTCAGCATCTCCAGCCAGTATCAGGTGAGTAAATACAAGATAGACATCGGCAGCCTGGACCGGGTGGGCGTTGGCGCTATCCGTCAGGCATTGTCAGAGCAGTGTGACCTCATCGTCATTGATGAGATCGGGAAAATGGAGCTTCTCTCTCCGCAGTTTCGGGAAGCTGTCTGGCAAGCGATAAACAGCGGCAAGAAGGTCCTGGGCTCAGTTGTGCTTGGCCCCCATCCATTTGCTGATGAAATCAAGAACCATCCAGAGGTCAAGATGCTGTCAGTAACGAGCAGCAACCATGGCCAAGTCATGGGGAAAATCCTGAACTGGCTGGAGACTGACAGATGAGGATCATACTCAAGACGCTGGGCGGCGTAGACGACGACACAATGGAGGAACTCAGGAAAAGTGTTAATCTGGTTTTCGGTTGTCCCGTTGAAGTGAGGACAGGCTTCAACTATCTGGCTCATGCCTATAACCCCGAGAGAAAGCAGTATCTCTCCCCGAACTTGCTGCATCACCTGAGCACCCCACTCAGGGAGAAGAACGAGAAAACTGTGGGCGTAGCCGACATAGATCTTTACGCTCCAAGACTCAACTTCGTCTTTGGCCAAGCTGATATCAGCTCTGAAACAGCGCTGGTATCCTTGTGTCGTCTAAGGCAGGAATACTACGGGCTGCCCACAGATGAGGCCCGGCTAATAGAGAGAGCCACCAAGGAAATCGTCCATGAACTGGGGCACACCTTTGGTCTCGAGCACTGCCCCAACCAAAAATGCGTCATGCATTTCTCCAACTGCCTGGCTGACACTGACTACAAAGAGCTCAGTTTCTGCAGCGAATGCCGCCCCAAGATGAGGCTGGTTACGTAATCCTATGTGTAGAGCGAAGGCCGATGAGGAGGTGAAACGTGGATTTCGACTTGACTGAAGAGCAAAAGATGTTCCAGACCATGGTACGGGACTTCGTTGCTCAGGAAATCGCGCCCGTCGCAGCCCAATGGGAAGACGAGGGGAATTTCCCGCACGACGTGTGGAAGAAGATGGCTGACCTGGGCATATGCGGAGTGGCACTACCCAGCGAATACGGCGGTGGCGGCGGCGGCAAAGTGCTTCTCACTATAGCTACCGAGGAGATAGCTCGCGGCTCCGCTGGTCTGGCTACGGCATACCTCGTTAGCTGCGGCGTGGCAATGCACAATATCGTCAAGCACGGCAGCGAGGAACAAAAGAGGAACTACATTCCACGCTGCTGCCAGGGAGAAATCGCCTACTTCGCTCTGACCGAAGCGGTAGGCGGTAGCGATGTCGCCTCCATGCAAACAAAATACACACAGGAACGCGACTGCTACGTGCTCAACGGCACCAAGCTCTTCGTGACTAACGGCGCCGAATCTCAATTCGGCCTTGTCTATGCCACCAAGAATCCGGCGCTCGGCTACCGTGGCGTTAGCTGTTTCATTGTGGAAAAAGGCGCCCCCTGCTTTTCTGTCGGCAGGAGTGAGAGAAAGACGGGTCAGCACTGTGGCTCAACTACCGAGCTGGTTTTTGACAATTGCAAAATACCACTCAGCAACCGAGTGGGGCCAGAGAGAAAAGGCTTCAAGATGGCCTTGGAAGCTCTGGACGCCAGCCGAAGTATAGTAGGCGCTCAGGCCTTAGGTATCGCTGAAGCCGCCTACGACGCTGCCGCTGCCTATGCTACAGAGAGAAAGGCATTCGGCAAATCGCTGTCCCAGATGCAGGCAGTGCAATGGATGATTGCCGATATGGCGACCGACATTGACGCTGCCCGCCTGCTGGTCTACAAGGCAGCCTGGCTGGTGGACCAGGGCAGGCCCTTCGCCAAAGAGGCCGCCGTGGCGAAGCTTTTCGCTGCCGAGGCATCCCACAGGGTTTGCCACAGAGCTGTCCAGATTTTCGGTGGCTATGGCTACACGAAGGATTTCGCGGTGGAACGCTACGCTCGCGATCAACGCGTGACTGAGATTTACGAAGGGACTTCAGAGATGCAACGTTGGACCATCGCACGCCACGAACTGGGGGCGAAGTGACGGGACGGACCCCCGCCCTTCAACCAAAGGTTAATCACTGCTATAATAGGCCGCTGGTCAATCAGGAGGTACAGGAATGAGAAAGGTAGCAATTGTTGGCACGGGCCATACGCCCTTCACTTTCGCCGCGGAAAAGTCATCAGTGGAGTTGTTCTCCGAGGCGGCTATGGATGCCATCAATGAGTCACACCTGAAATCCAAAGATGTGCAAGCTATGTACGTCGGCAACGTATTGGGAGACTTCTCCGAAGGACAGGCCATGGTGCAGTCTTACTGCGCCGACGACATCGGTGCTTTCCACATTCCTTCCACCAGATTCGAAGGCGCCTGTGCTTCGTCCAGCCTGGCAATAAGGGATGCTTTCATCTGGGTTGCTTCCGGGTTCTACGACATCGTCCTGGCCGGCGGAGTGGAGACAGCAGCCAAGATGGGTACGCCCCTGGCGACGCGTACATTCGCCATGGCACATGACAGCCATTACGAATACCCCATCGGATTGACTTTCCCCGGGTTTTTCGCCATGTTAGCTCACCTTTATTGCTCCAAATACAGTGTTCCGCTCGAAAAACTCAAGGAGCAAATGGCCCTCGTTTCCGTACAGTCGCACCGCTACGGTGTGCATAACGCGTTCGCTCAGTTCCACAAAGAGATAGCTGTAGAAGACGTGCTCAAGGGCTTCATGGTGTGCTCTCCGCTGCAACTACTTGATTGCTGCCCCTTCTCTGACGGAGCCGCGGCCGTCATATTGACTTCGGAGGAAAAGGCGAAGGAGCTTACCGACAAGCCCGTCTACATCATCGGTATAGGACAGAGCTCGTCTGGCAAGCTCAGCGCCCAGAAGGACTACGCGCCGCGCATCCGAGCGAGAGAGGTATCAGTCAAGCAAGCGTATGACATGGCCGGCATCAAGCCCGAGGACGTGGATCTTTGCGAACTCCACGATTGCTTCAGCATAGCAAGCATCATCTCCGCGGAGAGCCTCGGCTTTGCCGAGTTTGGCAAAGGTGGTGAGCTCTGGCAAAAAGGCGAAACCAAGATTGGGGGCACGATTCCGATTAATATCTCCGGCGGGCTGAAATCCAAAGGGCATCCCATAGGGGCTACCGGCGCTTCCCAGGTGTTCGAGATCGTACACCAGATGAGGGGCCACGTAGAGCCGGAAAGGCAGGTGGAGGGGGTCAACATTGGACTAACCGACACGCTGGGCGGAGATGGTGTGCTCTGCAATATGGTTTTGCAGAAAGGGTGGTAACTGAAGAGAAGGAGATAAGAGATGGATTACAAACTCACTTTCAAGGAGTTCAACAAGGCTCTCAAGAGAGGCAAGCTGCTGGGCCTCAAGTGTCGTGACTGCGGCAAATTCACCTGCCCTCCTAAGATGGCTTGCCAAGAATGTGGCAGCACCAATCTGGATATCGCCGAGTTGAATGGCAGCGGAAAAGTTGTGACTTTCACAGTTTCCTACGTACCTTCCGAGGGGCGTGAGGCTGAGGCTCCCTACACCATAGTGATGGTGGAACTAGATGAGGGTCCCTGGCTGATGGGGAACCTGACGGATATCGACCCAAACAAAGTCACCATGGATGTGATCGACAGAAGCGTCAAGCTAGGGCTGCGCAGCAAAGTGCTGCCCGGCGACACGTACTCCATCGGCGGTAAGGAAGCCGAAGGCGGATTCGCCAGACCAACGTTCGTCTTTGCCTGAAGAACTAAGCTCACACCCGGTACAGAGGCCCGAGTTGCTAAACAAGCTTGAGATATTGCTTCAGCCTCAAGCTTACCCTCACAGAACACAGGACATCAAGCTACTCCAAACCCAGATGTCCTTCGTGTTTCTCACTGGCGACTTCGCCTACAAGGTGAAGAAGCCGGTGGATCTGGGGTATTTGGACTACACCACTTTGGAGAAGCGACGCTTCTTCTGTGACCAAGAACTGGAGCTGAACAGACGTCTTTGCCCCGATGCCTATCTGGCGGTGGTGCCTATCGTTGAATATAGAGACGAACTCCACGTGGAGGGAGGGGGTAACGTTGTAGAGTACGCTGTCAAGATGAGGCAATTGCCGCCAGACCGCATGATGGACGTGCTCTTGCCGCGGAGCCGAGTCAGCAAGGAAATGATAGCCGACGTAGCCAGAAAGCTGGTAGACTTCCACGACAGAGCCAAGACAAATGCGGCGATTGCCGCTTTCGGCAACCAGGCCGTCATTCGCCAGAATGCTAACGAGAACTTCACGCAAACAGCGAAATACGTTGGGGTTTCCATCTCCCCGGCGGGATACGAACGCATCAAACGGCACACCAATGCTTTCATAGATAGCAACAGTGGCTTGTTCGGTGAACGAGTACAAGAAGGCAAGATCAGAGACTGTCACGGCGACCTCCACGCCGCTCACATTTGCTTCACCGACGCCATCTGCATCTACGACTGCATTGAGTTCAACGATAGGTTCAGATACTGTGATGTGGCCTCCGAGATCGCTTTTCTAGCTATGGACCTGGACCGACACGGCCAAGCCGATCTCTCAACGCATTTCGTCAATACTTATGTGGAGTTGAGCGGGGACGACGGGATCTCAAGACTGCTGCAGTTCTACAAGTGCTACCGGGCCTATGTCAGAGGCAAAGTCGAGAGTTTTAAGCTTGACGACCGTTATCTTACGGACGAGGACAAGGCGAAGGCCCTGGCCGCTGCCAAGAGGTATTTCGAACTCGCCGAATCGTACATCCCCAAAGAGGTAGCAAGTTGAGAGAGCCTTTTGGCCGATTCACCGAAAGCGAGTTGGGCACCGCCGTCCTGCTCATCACATGTGGCCTTCCCGGCACGTGGAAGACCGAGACCAGTGAGCAGGTCTCAAAGATCAAGGGCTACCCCATCGTCCGCACTGACCTGATCAGACGAGAACTGCTCAAGGATGAGGACATATTTGACGAAAAGGTCGCTTCAAATATGGACAAGCGGACCATGGTCTATGACGAGACGTTCAGACAGGCAGATGAGACGCTCCAGAAAGGAGGTAGCGTGATAATTGACGCAACCTTCGTCACTCAATCGCTAAGAAGAACTGCTGCCGCGATAGCAGCTAGACACAACAGGGTCTTCGTCATCCTCCAGACCAGCTGCCCGCAAGAGTTAGCCATTGCACGGATACTGAAACGGACCAAGGAGGATTACGAATCAAACGCCGTCACTGAACAAGCCTATATCAACAACAAGAAGCGATTTGAGGAAGTCGATCTGGATGACCTGAAGCGGTTGAACCCAAACCTTGCCATGATGCACTTTGTCGTTGACACCCAACACGACCTGCCTGAAGATTGGTATGTCGTTCGTATGGGAAAAAGGTAGCAATGAAAATAGACCTGCACATCCACACCAAGACCTGCTCGGATGGTGGTCTCTCCGTTGAAGACGTTTTCAAAGAAGCAAAGAACAGAGAGATAGAGCTGATGTCGATAACTGACCACGACACCGTCGACTGCCAGGAGAGGGCCATCACCATAGCCAGAGAGTACGGCATATCCTACATCACAGGAATAGAATTGAGCGTGGAATTCCGGTATCCCGATAGAGATGAGGCCATTTCCCTGGATTTCCTCGGATACCAGTACGACATTTGCAACGAAGACCTTAAACGCAAGTTGCTGTTGATAAGAGACCACAGAGAGAGAAGAGCGCTTCAGATTCTGAAGCGCCTGAATGCTAGCTTCGACGAAGAGGGAATTGAGAGACTCACCGAGGAAGACCTCAGGAAGATACAAGATAGCGTTGATGGGGTGTTCGGACGTCCCCACATAGCCAGCTACCTGGTGGAAAAAGGAATTGTGAGAAATAGTAGAGAAGCATTTGACAAGTACCTGGTCAAGTGCGATGTCCCCAAGTATCCGCTTTCTCTAGCTGAAGCTTCGAGATTGATTAGAAACGCCGGGGGTGTGCTGGTGCATGCACACCCCAATGACCCAAATGGGACATCCCTGGCAGGCGTTACGCACGACTTGGACGAACAGACAAAGATCATCGAAGAATACATGCTAGAATACATTGACGGGGTCGAGTGCTGGCATTCCAGAAACGATGCAAAGACCACCGCGCACTATGTCGACTTCGCCACGAGACGTCACCTGATCATGACCGGGGGCAGTGATTGCCATCAGAAACCCCTGCTCATGGGTACGGTAGACATACCCGATTGGGTTGCTGGCCAGTTCGGGTGACAGGAACTGCGCATTCTCCCAGCTATAGGATGGATTACCACAATCATTCGGAGTGAACTGAAGAATGGAGAAGTATGATATTAGAGACCCCTCGTTGGCCGGCGAAGGTAAGCTTCGCATTGAATGGGCAGCGAAAGAAATGCCGGTCATCGAGCTAATAAAACGGAGATTCGCCAAGGAAAGACCCCTCGAAGGAATCCGCATTTCTGCCTGTCTCCACATCACTACAGAAACCGCCAACCTAGCCCTTGCCTTGAGGGAAGGCGGTGCCGACCTCATGCTGTGCGCTTCCAATCCCTTGAGCACTCAGGACGATGTGGCTGCTGCCCTTGTGGATTGTGGCATTCCTGTCAACGCCATAAGGGGAGAATCCGACAAGACATATTACCAGCACATTACTGCCGCCTTGGAACACAGACCCCAGCTCACCATGGACGACGGGGCTGATCTGGTCTCCACCCTCCACAAGGATTACGCTGAACTTGCCAGTGACGTGATCGGCGGCACTGAAGAAACCACCACCGGGGTCATCAGGCTCAGAAACATGGCTAGGACGGGCAACCTGTGCTACCCCCTCATTGCAGTGAACGACGCTCAAACCAAGCACTTCTTTGATAACAGGTACGGCACCGGTCAAAGTACCGTGGACGGCATCACCAGGGCCACCAACATACTGTGGGCAGGAAGAAAGGTAGTCGTCTGCGGCTATGGCTTTTGCGGCAAAGGCATAGCTCAACGCGCTCAAGGGATGGGAGCGCACGTTATTGTCACCGAGGTCAACCCCATCCCCGCGCTGGAAGCTGCCATGGATGGCTACCAGGTCATGCCCTTGGTCGAAGCGTGCACGATGGGACAGGTCTTCATCACCGCCACGGGAGACGCAAGTGTTATTGACGAGCCTCACTTCGAACGGATGAAAGACGGAGCGATTGTAGCCAATAGCGGGCATTTCAACGTGGAAATAAGCGTTCCCTCCTTGGAAAGACTCGCCAAAGGAAAGAGGCGAGTGCGACCTCTTGTTGATGAGTACACACTTGCCGACGGGCGGCACATCTATCTATTGGCCGATGGCAGACTAATAAATCTGGCCGCCGCCGAAGGCCACCCAGCCAGCGTCATGGACATGAGCTTCGCCAACCAGGCCCTGTGTGCGGAATACCTGAGCACGATGAGGGGACAACTTGGACCGGACGTCTATCCTGTCCCTGAGAAGATCGACCAAGAGGTAGGCAGGCTGAAGCTGGCCTCCATGAATATTGCCATCGACTCCCTAACCCGGAAGCAAGAAGACTACCTGGCAAGCTGGGAGTCGGGAACGTAGGAAAGCGAAGGAGGAGAAGATGGCGAACGGATTTGCTCAACTGGACTCATACCTGGCCACATCGGAATCTGTCACCGAGGGACATCCCGACAAGCTATGCGACCAGATATCGGATGCCGTGCTTGACGCCATGCTGGAGAAAGACCCCTTTGCCCACGTCGCCTGTGAGGTCTCGACCGCCATGGGAATGGTGACAGTCCTCGGCGAGATCACCTGCGACTGCTACGTGGAGATACCCGAGATTGTGCGTCAGGTCATCCGAGATGCCGGCTATACCAATCCTGAATACGGCTTTGATTATCGAACCTGTGGCGTGCTGGTGTCCATCAAACAGCAGTCAGCCGATATCGCCGCCGGCGTAGGTCAATCTCTTGAGCTGAGGACAGGAGAGACAACCAATGAGAAACTGGACAAGACCGGAGCCGGCGACCAGGGAATGATGGTTGGCTTTGCCTGTACGCAGACTCCCGAACTCATGCCTTTGCCCATCACTCTGGCACACAAACTGTGCCGGCGTCTGGCCGAAGTAAGGAAAGACAAGACAGTCCCGTATCTCCGCCCCGACGGCAAATCCCAGATCACCGTTGAATATGTCTACGGTGTGGCGAAGAGGGTTGTCTGCGTCGTCCTCGGCGCCCAACATGATCCCGGGGTCGAGCGCAGCGTCATTGAAGATGACCTGACACAACATGTAGTTCACAAAGTCATTCCCTCCAGCCTGATGGATGCCGAAACCAGAGTCTATGTCAACAGTGCGGGGCAATTCGTCACCGGCGGACCCGTCAGCGACACCGGCTTCACAGGCCGAAAAGTCATAGTAGATAGCTACGGCCCTGTCTGCCCCCACGGAGGAGGCTGCTTCTCGGGCAAAGACCCGACGAAGGTAGACCGTTCTGCTACCTACATGGCCCGATACGCTGCCAAGAACCTTGTGGCCGCTGGACTTGCCGAGTACCTCGAGCTTCAAGTAGCCTACGCGATCGGCAAAGCGCGCCCCCTGTCGCTGTCTGTTGACACCTTCGGTACCGCTAGACTTCCTAACGACACTCTCCTGTCTCTCATAGAGAAACACTTCGATTTCCGTCCCGAAGCCATCATCAGGACTCTGGGTCTGCGCCGCCCCATCTACCGTCAGACTGCCACCTACGGCCATTTTGGCAGAGACGACCTTGATCTCCCCTGGGAGAAAACAGACAAGGCTGAGATCCTGAAGGCTGAGGCAGGTGTATAGATAGCCACGATCAAATTCGGCACCGACGGCTGGCGGGGAATCATAGCTGGTGACTTCACCTTCGACAATGTGCGTCTTTGCGCTCAGGGAGTGGCGGATTATGTCAAACAAAGTGGACTCACCAGGCAAGGGCTGGTGATCGGCTACGATACTCGATTTGCCTCCGAGGAGTTCGCTGCTGCTGCTGCGGAGGTGATAGCCGGCAACGACATCAGAGTCCGGCTCTGCTCACAGCCGGTGCCAACGCCTGTAGTAAGCTACACAGTCGCAGCTACCGAGTCCGCTGGAGGCATTGTGATTACTGCCAGCCACAACCCGGCTTCATGGAATGGATTCAAGTATAGATCTCAGACCGGTGCCAGCGCCCCCACTGAGATCATATCCCGGATAGAAGAGAACATTGCAGGAACCATGCGTGACAGACAGATAAGAAGACTTGCCCTGGACAGAGCCTCGAAGAGGGGAGTCGTGGAATACGTAGATCCGTCTCCCGCCTATTTCGGCCAACTGAACCGGCTTATCGACCTGGAGGACTTGCGGCGCCACAGGCTGGTCTTACTTGCCGACGCCATGTACGGTGCCGGTGCCGGCTATTTCAAAACGCTTCTTCAAGGCGGGGATCTGGAAGTCAGTGAAATCAACGCTGAGAGGAACCCCTCGTTCCCGGGAATCCAGCCCGAGCCCATCGCCAGGAACCTGACCAAGCTTTCGCGGTTGGTCGTGGAACAGAAAGCTGACGTCGGCTTGGCCACCGACGGAGATGCTGACCGCATCGGTGTCATAGACGAGAAGGGACATTTCCTGAATCAGCACCAGGTTTTTGCCCTCTTGTGCCTCTATCTCCTCGAAGTGCGGGGTGAACGCGGTGCTCTGATCAAGACCTTGACCTCTACTCAAATGATTTCCAAATTGGGAGAGATATTCAACGTACCCGTGTATGAAACGCCTGTGGGTTTCAAATACGTCGCACCATTAATGCTCCAGCACGATGCCATCGCTGGAGGGGAAGAGAGCGGTGGTTATGGCTTTCGCGGCCACATCCCGGAAAGAGATGCCATCCTCGCCGGGCTCTACTTCCTCGACTTCATGGTCAAGACGGGGAGGACAGCCTCTCAACTCCTGGATTACCTGTATGGCAAAGTTGGTCCCCACTACTACGACCGCGCAGATTGGCACATCTCTAGGGACAAGCGCCGGACAATCATGGACAGGCTCAGTTCCAGTTCTCCAGATACCCTGGCCGGCACCAGGGTCTTGAAGCTGGATACGATCGATGGCTTTCGCTTCCTCCTCGCTGATGAATCGTGGCTGCTCATACGCTTCTCAGGCACAGAGCCCTTAGTCCGTCTCTATGCCGAGGCTGAGGCTGAAGAGAAAGTAAGAAAGCTGCTAAACGAAGGTAAGGAACTTGCAGGCATATAAGCTGTGACAGACCTCGATAACCCAGAAACATACCAACGATACGACCCAGGTGGAATGCTGCTTCACCTTCACAAACTGCCTCAGCAGTGCCGAGAAGCCTGGGAGAAGGCCGAGGCGTACGAGTTGCCCTGCGCCTTCAAAGACATCGACAAGGTGGTCGTTTGTGGCATGGGTGGCTCAGCCATTGGTGGGGACCTGCTAAGTAGCCTGGCTGCCAACTTGGGCAAGCCAATTGTGTTCGTCCACCGGGGGTACGATCTGCCGGCTTTCGTGGATTCCCAGACGCTGGTTATCGCCTCAAGCTATTCAGGCAATACGGAGGAAACCCTATCCGCATTCGCTCAAGC
>JADFUZ010000024.1 GCA_015222295.1 Chloroflexota bacterium
GGAGCACCTGGCAAAGGACTGCTGCCAAGCGGACGGTGTAACAGGACCTGCGCTATCGCGGCATACCACATCAGCCCGGCGAGTGGGATTACCACAATCCACGGCCAAGTCTCCCTAACTCGCTGAACCTCGCGATAGGCTGGACTCGTCTCATCTATCTGGCTCATCTATTCTCCTCTCATTGTGGCGGCCAGCGCAAAAGCTCGAGCACCCGGCGGCTCTTGCACCGTACCCGTCAATCCAACGTGCCCTATAAAGCAAGTCGTGCCGCAATACAATGCCGCGAAGCGGCGTCGGCTGCGGCGCGGGTTGGGCGGCAGCCCCACCCATGCAAACCCAATCCTTACCAAACCGATACAAGCTCTCTATTTGCCGACAACCAACTTAGCACACTTGCATTACACCTTGCCGCATCTTCAGCTTGGGTCTCCAGACTAAAGGCCATAAAGAGAAGTTGAATTGCTGCCAAAGTGCCATACGCAGCAAGATGCTCCGATGAGGTGAGCGGGCACAGCTCTTGGTATCCTCTCACTAGCGAGCGAAAGAGACCGGGCCACTTTTGAACCTTTGCTGAATCTTGAAACCCGCCGACAAGGATACTGGTTCCACAGTAACACACATCAAAGATCCGAGGACCTCTCAATACCATGTCAAAATCAACAAAACCCGTTAACTTCCCCTTATCAAATAGCATATTCGAAGGATTCGGGTCTCGATGGATCAACTGTTTCGGGAGGTCACCACAGAGCGAAACCATTTCCTGTTCAACCTCTCTCCAAATTCCCTCAATCATGTCTCCATCAACTACGGTTCCATTCTTTCGAATGCACGGGATGGCCCACTCTTGAACTTGCTCGACCAGCTTCATTTCTCGAAAGCCGCTCAGGTTGTCACATTTCCGAAGGCACGTATGCAAGAACCCAATGGCCCTGCCAAACGCCTCAGCCCTTGCTGCGGCGTTGCCAGCATAGTGCTCAGTGATGACCTTTCCAGGGAGTTTTGGATAGAGACAGAACACCTTTCCTTCGCTCAAAGTGTGCCACGCCCCCTCCACGGTGCGGATTGGCACTGCGACTGGAGCACCAACTTTCGACAAACTGGACAAGAAATCGAACTCCTGCTCCATCAAATCAGGCTTCTCCTTCAAGATGAAGCAACGATTATCAACTGTTTTGACGAGCGACGTTTTCCCCCAGTAAGAAGATATTGGCTCAATCGCATTGACATTCCCAATGTCCCAACTCTTGAGAAGTTCTTCCATAGAATGCTCTGTCTCCGATGACTGCCGCACCAACGGCCCGGAGCTCACCCGCGCGGCAGCTTTTTCAGTGTACGGTTATTCCAACCCAGCCCGTAGCTGCTTTTATGGAAAGAAGTAGCTGAAATTTCCCGTCTGAATGGGAACCCATTCTTCATCAAGCAATTGCCGTGATGCTTTTACGTCAATGTTCTCTAGGACTAATTCTGCATCACCTTGCTGATCACCTGTTCTCAATGTGCCCACAAACTCGAAAACCTCAGCAGCTTGGGGGTCAAACGGCGTACAGGTCATCCCGCACTGATTGCCTTGACATTGCAGACTTGATTCTGAGATAGAAAGCCTGGGCAGCGGACGGTCTCCGGTGTAATACCTTGGGTCTGGAGAATTCTCATCGAGAAGCTCCAGTTTTCCCACAGTATCTTCGCCACCGTCAGGTACACACCAGCCAAGCAGCCCGGGATATGGTGTAATCCTGAAGTACGCTTGGCCGCGCACGCGAATTCGCTCCCCATCCAGTGATTCTGCATTCTGCCAGGTCTGTGAAACAGTTAGGTAATCACTATTGTCACCACACCCAGCTAGCGAAAACGCAATCAGCATCAAACCAATTGTCTGCAACACTTCTCTGTTGCTCATTCCTGCAGCCCCCTCATTGCCTCAGCACCATACGACCCAAACAGGCGCGCTTCTATGTCGTCGCTATTGTCGAACTCCCAATGATAGGCGCTTGGCCAGGACAAACGCCGCTACGGCTCTCCGACGATGGGGTTGTCAGCACTTTGCCGGGGAGCCTGTTGTTTCACATCGAGGAGTTGTCAAATGTACTGGGAAGAGTCACCGAATGTACGCCGAAGAGTTGCCAGCAGCAGGGCGTCTGTGTCACGTCAGCTCCGCCGCTTCCTTGGTGGTGAATCCATTCGGTGGGGTTGCTGGCCTGGGGCCTCAGCCCCACCACTCGGCCAACTCGGCCCCAGGGGGTAAGATAGTTACGTCGCACACACGAGCGACCGGCTTCAATCACACAGGTGGCAGGCCGGCATCTTGTGCCAGTGAACAAGTGGCGAATGGATGGGCCACGCTCTGTGATGTGGGCCTGTCACCTTTGCCCGGACTGGCGTCCCATTAGCTCCATTAGCAGTTCGTCCCGCTCTAGCCCCAGGTGCTGTGCCACATCCTTGAGAATAGCGTTCAACGTGCCAAGCCGGAGCGGCGAGTGACGGGGAATGGTCACGTGGTGCTCGCCGCCTTGCTGCGTGGTGAGGCGCATATGACTGCCCGTCTGTCTGGTGACTTTATAATCGTATCGTCTGAGCAGTGTGGCCAGCTTTTCCCCGCCCCAGTCTCGTGGCAGCCTCACACCAACACGACCTCATCCTGGACTACGTGCAGCCGCACCATCGCCGGCCGCTCATCTTCGTCAAAGTGACACCGCACGGCATCTTGGACAGCCATTTTCAGCTCGTCCCAGGTGTCGGCCTCGGTGAATATTGAGTATCCCAATGCATGGGCTGTGTACCCGCCTTCGGGGTCCGGCTCTACAACAAAGATGATTTCATTCATCGCACTCCTCTCATCTTGGCTAGTTCTCATTCTATGAGGGAGACTTGCTCATCGCTGTGCAGGCCCCACTCTACGTTCTCGCGGATGAAGCGTTCCATCAACTCGCCGTGCTGGGATTCGACAAACCGTCGCAGGACATCCAGCACCAACTATCCCCTTTCAAGGTCTCTGTAGGATCAGCCAACAGCACCAAAGTCATTATGCCCTGAAGGGGCACAGATGTCAAGGGGTGGAAGACTGGCGGTTACCCACAAGTGCGTGGAAAGCGATTCCGGGCAGGTCCTCATCCACCGTGCGATATCTAGCGGAGGTGGCTCCCACAGCCCGCTCTGAGTGGAACCGAAGGGCCACCGAATGCCAGCAGCAGGGCGTTGATGTGCACGCGGAGCGCGGTCGCCTGCAACTGCTGTCAGCCGGCTCCACCTGACCCAAACCAAGCAAATTGCTCTCAATCCTTTGGCATAGTTCTGTTCCCAGGGTGAGCCAATGGGAATCTGAGTTTTCGATCCGGCAGTAGCAGTGCAAAAGCATCTAACAAGCCAGAAAACTCGTCCTTGATATTGTCAGGTGGTTCCTGGCCTTCATGGACAATATCATTTCTTATGTCTATGAGCCTGAGAGTGTGGTCTCTATCTTCCTCGGGTATCTTGAGCACGTTCGCCATAATGGCAAATCGCCTAGACAATTTCAGACTGAAGAAAGTTGAACGAACCTTATGAATTATGTCCCTATATGGCTGTTCCTCTATCCCATCACCCATTGACAGCGCAATGGCAACTCGAATATGGAAAGGCAACCTCTCTATCGTGAATGTGGACTCAGAAGCACTCACCAATCGTTGACGCAAGGACTCACCGATGACCATTTCGAGCGCCGTAACGGCATCAATGATCGAATATCGTACATATCCTCGATCGAATAATTCGACTGCCTCGATCATAATCGAGGCAGCAGGTGATGCCCCCCATCCTTGTTGAACCAAGTTAGCTGTTTCTCGCCAGTCTTCCTCGGTAAGATACTCGCGGAAATCTTGCTGCTTTCTTAAAGCCCCAACTGAAAGCCGTATTGTCCCAGATCTGAATACTTCCCAGGTTTTTCCTCCATCGAGACTCCATCGTGGATAACCGAAGCGATTCAAGTAAGCGCTTGGCGATTCCTTGCGGGAATCCCACTTCTCTATTACTGGTACCCAGTACTGCCCATACTGTGTACGGAGAATGCTCAAAAACCTATTGACAGGGTGATAGAACAGCCTTATGACCCTTTTCTCCAAGGCCACATAGCGGGCATCATCAGCTTGGTCTTGCTCCAGGGAAGCTATATCCTCTTGTGAAAGCCTGCGAATCTCCAATAAGCCTATTAGTGGACCTGCATCCAATCTCCCCTGCTGAACCATAATCTCTGGCTCAACTTCTTGACGTTCGTAATCGAACCTTATCAGATTACCGTCTACGAAACCCCACCGCTCAAACCAGACCTTAAGTGTGGCGCTTAAGTCACCCGTATCCAGGACTATAGCATCCTTCTCGCCATCAGGAAGCCACCTATGGAATTGAGGACCGAAAACTCCAGGTGTGTAGAGGGCACCCGACCTGATCGGAGAGCATTCCAATCGCAGTTTGAACTTGAGCAGCAGGGTTGACA
>JADFUZ010000025.1 GCA_015222295.1 Chloroflexota bacterium
GACTCCTATGGCCGTACCGAGCTTTATCAACTCCCTTCTCGCCAGATCCCTACCGTAGCAGTACTGACAAAGACCGAATCGGCAGCGGCAGGTAACAGGCGATCTCACGTACACCTGGTCAACGCCAGCTTCAATAATGCGTCTCAGCTTCCCTTCATCGATTTCTTCATTCCGCTCAACGATCACCTCACCTGTGTTGGGATCCGCAATCCTACTTGCCGCCAGGTACCCAATGATTCGTTCGCCAAATGCAGGTAAGCTTGCTCCGCTGCGCTCTTTCGATATCCACACGCCATCGGTTGTACCGCAATCCTTCTCGGTTATGGTAGCGTCTTGTCCCACATCCACGAGGCGGCGAGTCAGGTAACCACTGTTCGACGTTCTCAAGGCGGTATCAGCCAGCCCCTTACGAGCACCATGAGTGGAAATGAAGTACTCCATGGGTGTCAACCCTTCCCTGAAGCTCGACCTGATAGGGAAGTCTATTATCTTCCCCGACGGGTCGGTCATGAGTCCACGCATCCCCGACATCTGCCTCATCTGAGATATGTTGCCCTTCGCTCCCGATGTGGCCATCATGTAGATCGAACCGTAGCGGTCCAGGGACTGCGTTATGTCATCGCCAACCATATCCGTGCTCTCCATCCATACCTGAACCACACTCTCATACCGCTCGTCATCAGTGATTAAGCCACGGTTGAATTGTTCTTCGATTACGTTGACCCTGCTGTCCGCCTCTTTCAGAATAGCGGATTTGCCCGGAGGCTCTTCTATGTCATTCATGGCGATAGAGATCCCTGATTTCGTAGCATAACGGAAACCTAGCTGTTTGAGGTTATCAAGAACTGCAGCAGTCGTCTCATTACCTAGCAAACTGACACATTCAGATACCAAGGATTTCAAGGCGGCTTTGTCTACTACTTTGTTGAAAAAGCGCAGTTGTTCAGGCAGGGCGTCATTGAACAAGATCCGTCCCACGGTGGTCCTCATCCGTTCGCCATCATTTCGGACGTCAATCTCGGCGCCAAGTTCACAGACGCCAGACTCGAAGGCCAATTTGGCCTCCTCGAAACTGCTGAAGACCTTCTTCTCTCCCCTGGCCTTAGTTCTTGCGATAGTCAGGTAATAGCAGCCTAGAACCATATCCAAGGTAGGTAACGTGATTGGATCACCACTACTCGGCAGCAGCATGTTATGGACACTGAGCATATGTTCCTTGGCTTCCTTTACCGCCATCTTTGACAATGGCACATGAACTGCCATCTGGTCGCCATCGAAGTCGGCGTTAAAGGCGGCGCAAACCAATGGATGCAGCCGGAAGGCATCTCCGTCTATCAAGACAGGCTCAAAAGCTTGAATGCTAAGGCGGTGTAGTGTAGGAGCACGATTGAGCAACACCGGGCGCTCCTTGACTACTTCACTGAGCAAGTCCCAAACCTCGGGCCTGGCTCTCTCCACCTGCCGTCGCGCCACTTTCACATTATTGGCATAACCTTTCTCCAGGAGCTTGTGCATAATGAAAGGCTTGAACAGCTCCAGGGCCACGTGACGGGGCAACCCACACTGGTGAAGTTTCAGTTCAGGACCTACCACGATGACTGAGCGACCGCTATAGTCCACCCGCTTACCCAGAAGATTCTGCCGGAATCGCCCTTGCTTCCCCGCCAGCATAGCAGACAAGGATTTAAGGGTGTGATTGTTCCCGGTGGTAACCAGGCGCCCTCTTCGCCCATTGTCAATGAGAGCATCAACGGCTTCCTGCAACATGCGTTTTTCGTTGCGGACAATTGCTTCAGGCGCACCCAGACCCACGAGGCGACGGAGACGGTTGTTCCGGTTGATAACCCGCCGATAGAGGTCGTTCAGGTCACTAATAACGAAACGGCCACCACCTAGCTGCACGACTGGGCGAAGCGCCGGCGGTAGAACAGGAAGCACAGTGATAATCATCCACCCGGGCTTGTTTCCACTGACCCTTAGAGACTCGACCAACTGCAGTCTCTTACTGACCTTGTTGTACTGCTGACCCGATGCGGTGCGCACAGTATCCTTGAGCTCCCAGTACAGGCGCTCTATGTCGATTGTCTTCAGAATCTCCAGGATAGCCTCAGCCCCCATGCCAACTTCGAACATATCGCCACACTTCGCCTTCAGGTCAAGGTACTCCTCTTCGTGGAGCACCTTTGATATGTGGAGCCCTCTAATTGCTCCCAGTTCTTCGGATTTCTTGACGACATCTTCCTCTCCCGTACCGGACTTGGGGGCCAACTCCTCCTCAAGCTGACGAATTCTCCGATCCCGGGCATCGCCGTCCACCGATATGATGATGTGCCGAGCGAAGTATATGACCGATTCCAAGTCCCTGGGAGAGAGGTTCAGAAGAAGCCCAAGCCGACTGGGCACCAGTTTGACAAACCAGATACGGCCCACCCGGGCTGCCAGCTCGATATGCCCCATCCGTTCTCTCCGCACGCTAGAGTGAGCCACCTCAACGCCGCACTTGTCACAAATAACGCCCTTGTAACGCACCTTCTTGTACTTGCCACAATGGCACTCGTAGTTCTTCGTGGGGCCGAAGATCCTTTCACAGAAGAGCCCATCCCTTTCCGGCTTCAAGGTGCGGTAGTTTATCGTCTCTGCCTTGGTCACCTCGCCGTGGGACCAACTCCTGATTTGCTCTGGCGACGCGAGACTTATCCGAATAGCATTCAGGTCGTCAAACTGTGCCATCTCTCTTGTGACCTCTCACTATGATCTTCACTTCCCCACCACCCCTGTTCATAACCACGCACTACAACCTACCTCTAAGCTTCGGTTGCTGTTCGGCGAAAAGGTTTATTCTCTCTTGTTCCTCGTTCAGTAGTTCGACAGCAAAACCCATGCTGCGCAGTTCCATGAATAGGACCTTACATGCTTCCGGGATGCTAGGACTCTGGATATCCTCGTTCTTAATGATAGACTCGTAGGCCCGAGCCCGGCCTACTATGTCGTCGGACTTCACGGTGAGCATCTCTTGAAGCGTATACGCAGCACCATAGCCTTCCAATGCCCATACCTCCATCTCCCCGAAGCGCTGGCCGCCGAACTGGGCCTTCCCTCCCAGAGGCTGCTGCGTTATGAGCGAATACGGTCCTGTGGAGCGAGCGTGTACCTTGTCTTCAACAAGGTGTATCAATTTCATCAGGTAGATATTGCCCACGGTTACCGGCTGGTCAAAAGGCTCGCCGGTTCTGCCGTGTCGGAGTTCCATCTTGCCGAAGGTAGGCGGATAGAGTCTCCGCTCCTTGTAGACATCCTGTGCCATTCGCTCCAGGTCCTGATCGCCTAGGTTTCGGGCATTCATACCCAGTTCCTCAAACCACAAACGAAGCGCCGCTCTCCTGGCCTCACCATGGCATTCTCCGCCCATTATCTCCCCGGCATTGAGACCATGGTCTGCAAGCCATGCCTCAATCCGCCCCGTGTCGGCCACGCCAGGGTTCTTCAAGTCAAGGCTGACGGCGCCTGCTTTCCAGGCCATCCAAGCTCTCGCCAGAGCATCTTCAATGGCCGTGGAGTCAGCTCCGTCAAACACCGGGTTCACCACCCTGAAACCCAATATGTAGGCCGCCCATCCCAAATGAGCTTCCAGGACCTGCCCGAAGTTCATGCGTGATGGAACACCGAGGGGATTGAGAACAATGTCCACCGGTGTACCGTCGGGCAGGAATGGCATATCCTCCTCTGGCAGTACAATTGAGACTACTCCCTTGTTGCCATGTCTGCCTGACATCTTGTCGCCGACTGAGATTTTCCGCTTCTGGGCAACCCATATCCGCACGAGTCTATTCACACCGGCTGGCAGCTCATCACGGTTCTCCCGAGAGAAGACCTTGATGTCTATCACCCTTCCCCTTTGTCCGGGTGGCATTTTGAGAGAGCTATCCTTCACATCACGCATCTTCTCGCCAAAGATGGCTCGCAGCAATTTCTCCTCGGCTGAGGGTTCGGCCTCGCCCTTGGGGGTAATCTTACCCACTAAAATATCGCCGGGCTTTACTTCAGCCCCAATACGTACCATGCCCCGCTCATCGAGGTCACTCAGGCTTTCCTCACTCACATTGGGTATGTCCCTCGTGATCTCCTCGGGCCCAAGCTTGGTATCGCGCTCCTCTATTTCATGTTTCTCGATATGAATAGAGGTGTACACATCATCCTTCACCAGCCTATTGCTGATGACTATCGCATCCTCATAGTTATATCCTTCCCAGCTAATGAAGGCACAGACGACGTTTTGCCCCAGCGCAAGTTCTCCATTGTCGATTGAAGAGCTATTCGCCAGGACCTGTCCCTTGTTGACGATTTCACCCTTGTCCACAATGGGATACTGGTTGATGCACGTACCCTGATTGGTCCTCACGAACTTATCGAGTTTGTGAAGGTGACTCTCTCCTGTCTTACTCTCGGTTACAATCTGCGACCCGGTCACCGAGGTTACCAAGCCGTCATCAAGAGCGAATACCGTTTGCCCGCTGTACTTGGCCACTTCCTTCTCCATTCCCGTGGCCACCAGGGGAGCATGAGCACGCAACAAGGGCACAGCTTGGCGCTGCATATTCGAACCCATCAAGGCACGATTCGCGTCATCGTGTTCCAGGAAAGGGATAAGGGAGGCCGCCACACTGAATATTTGCTTGGGGGAAACGTCCACAAGGTCCACCCTATCCGCCGTCTCCTTGAAATACCTGCTGCCTTTCTTGACTTCAATCCTGTCCACTGTCAACTCGCCCCTCTCATTGAGCGGGACGTTAGCTGCAGCAATGCTATACTGTTCCTCCTCGTCGGCTGTGAGATGGACAATCTCGCTCGAGACGAAGGGAACTACTCTTATGGCCCGCTTCGAAAGGGACGCCAGTTCCTGCGCCGTATCCTCTGTGACCATCGTCCCAGCCTCCGCAACGAGACGCCCCTCATCATCCAATATGTCCTCTCGAGTCGTCCTTCCCAGAACTTCGGGTGCGACATTGGACAGCTCCCGGATGACTCTGCGATAGGGGGTTTCCAAGAAGCCATACCTGTTGATCGAGCCATAGGTAGCCAGCGAGCCAATCAAGCCGATGTTGGGGCCCTCAGGTGTCTCTATGGGGCAGATCCTTCCATAGTGCGAATGGTGCACGTCACGAACCTCAAATCCAGCCCGCTCCCTGGACAGCCCGCCAGGACCCATGGCCGAAAGCCGCCGCTTGTGAGTCAATTCCGCCAGAGGGTTCGTCTGATCCATGAACTGAGATAACTGAGACCTACCAAAGAACTCCCTTACGGCTGCTGTTATGGGGCGGATGTTGATCAAGGCGGAAGGGGTCGCTACTTCAGCCCCAAGGATGCTCATTCGCTCCTTGACGGCCCTCTCCAAGCGTATGAGACCTATGCGAAACTGATTCTGCAACAGAAAGCCCACGCCCTGAGCCCGCCGATTACCCAGATGGTCGATATCGTCGGCGGTCCCTTTCCCGTTATTGAGTAGGACAATGTGACGCGCTATCTGAACCAGGTCTTCAGGCCTTAATCCAAGGTGATCGTCGGGGATATCCAGGCCCAGTTTCCTGTTCAGCTTGTAACGCCCAACCTCTCCCAGGCTGTAACGGCGAGGATTGAACAGGAAGTTCTCCAACAATGTCTTGGCGCTATTAATGCTGGGAGGTTCACCGGAGGACAACTTGCGATAGATGTCAATCAGGGCAGTGGATTTGTCTCTAATGAGAGGTTCTCGCTCTATCGTAGAACGAATATAAGAATGATCAGGCGAATCATCGACGTCCTGGAAAAGCTCAAGCAACGCTTCATCAGTTTCAAACCCCAGAGCGCGCAACAGAGTGGCGACTGTTATTTTCCGCTTCCCGCTAACCTTGACCGAGATGACATCGCGACTGGAAGTGTCAAAATCAAGCCACGCACCACGCTCAGCGATCAGTTTGGCAAAACCCAGTTCGCGCCCGCTTACGGGGTCTCTCTCAGAAGTGAAGTAGACGCCCGGGAAGCGAGTCAACTGGCTGACGACCACCCGTTCGGCCCCGGAAATAACAAACGTGCCCTTATCCGTCATCAGAGGGAAATCCCCAAAAAACAACCTCTCTTCCTTGATCTCCCCCGTCTCCTTCACTAGCAAGCGGAACAGGACATGTAGCGGCGAGCAGTAAGTCATACCTCGCTCAAGACACTCGTCGATGGAACGCTGCGGCTCTCGAAACTCAGATTCAACAAAGTGTAACTCCAACCTGCTACGGGTGTAATCCTCAATGGGCGACACCTCGTCCAGGAGCTTTTTCAAACCTTCGGTCCGAAACCAACGAAATGAATCAAGCTGAACGCGGATGAGATCGGGTACCTCGATGACTTCCGGCAAGTTAGCAAAGGATTTTACCGGCAGACCCTTGCGTTCCAATAACATAGCCATGAGTCTTTTCGCTCGAACTAGGAATCAGCCTGTTGCAACCATGCGGCAATAGACACTAAAGAGAGGAATCTAGAGCCACAAGAAAAAAGAAGGAGAGGTAGCAGACATATTGCAATTTGCTAGTATACCATTATCGCTTGTCCCTGTCAAACAGAAAACCCACACACGGATTCTACCCCACATCGCCCTTCGCCATTCGCTTAAGCTCATACAGTTTGCTAATGGCTTCCAGCGGCGACATCGAATCTACGTCGAGTCCAGAAACCTCGTCAGCCAGTGAGGAGTCCTTGGGCAGGAGCGGAAGCTGCTGCGACAGTGCCCGCGGTCGAGGAGCCCGGCCCCTCCCCGAAGCATGATTGCTTTCCAGGTCAGCCAGGACCTCCCCAGCCCGGTTGATCACCGCCTTGGGCAGGCCAGCCAGTTGAGCTACATGAATGCCGTAGCTCCTGTCGGCGCCGCCAGGGACAATCTTATGCAGGAAGATGACCTCGCCCTTCTCTTCAGCCACAGCCACATTGAAATTCCTCACTCTGGGCAGCAAACTGGCCAAGTCCACCAGTTCATGGTAGTGAGTGGCGAACAGAGTTCTCGCTCCAAGCCCAGGATGATTGTGAATGAACTCAGCTACCGCCCAGGCAATGGAAAGACCATCATAGGTGCTGGTTCCCCTTCCAATCTCGTCCAGGATGATGAGAGAACGCGGAGTCGCATTGTGCAATATGTTTGCCATCTCTATCATTTCCACCATAAACGTGGATTGTCCCGCCGCCAAGTCCTCCTGAGCGCCAATCCTGGTGAAGATGCGATCCACAATCCCAATGGTCGCAGACTCGGCGGGAACAAAACTACCAATCTGAGCCAGGAGAACAATCAGGGCCACCTGCCTCAAATACGTCGATTTTCCTGACATGTTGGGACCCGTGAGTACCACAAACTGACTATCGCTACTGCTCAGGCAAGTATCATTCGGAACGAAGTTGTCGCTACCGGTGGTTCTCTCCACTATCGGGTGATGCCCTGCCCTGATATCCAGGAGATCCCCATTGGTCAGCGTTGGCTGGACATAGCCGCGGCGCGCTGCCATCTCTCCCAGGCTGGAAAACACATCGATTTGGGCCACCGCTCTAGCCGTGCTCAGAGCTTTCTCGCCAGCAGCGCTCACTTGTTGACACACTTGACGGAAGAGGGCGGCCTCGAGTTCAACGGTCTTTTCCTGCGCACTGAGAATCAGGGATTCATACTCCTTGAGTTCCGGGGTGAAAAACCGTTCAGCCTCTGCCAGTGTCTGTTTGCGAATGTACTCAGGAGGGACCCGACTGACATTGGCTCTGGACACTTCGATATAGTAGCCAAATACCCTGTTGAAACCCACCTTCAGCGATCTGATTCCCGTCCGCTGTCTTTCCTTCTGCTCCAGACTCGCCAAGTACTGCTTGGCTTCCCTTGAGCTACGGCGAAGTTCGTCCAGCTCAGGAGAGAACCCTTCCCTTATCGCTCCAGCTGGCTCAAGGTCTCCAGGCTCATCAACGATGGCCTTGGCGATCAAGTCAGCGATGTCCGGACAAGGTCTTAGCTGACGAGCAAGCCAATCCATGGAAGTTCCTGCGTTCAGCGCTTCCTTCAGTTCGGGAACTCTCTCCAGACTGGTGCGAAGCGTCACCAACTCTCTGGGTATGACTTTGCCATTTCTCACTCGATTAACGAGCCGTTCCAAGTCAGCGATATCCCCCAGAAGAGCAACAGTCTTCTGCCGAATCGCGGTATTGTGATGGAACCAAGCAACAGCATCCTGACGTTGAGTCAACTCCTCTATGTCAATCAGAGGATGCCCCAGCCAGTTCCTCAGCAATCTCCCACCCATGGCTGTCTTGCTCAGGTCGATGATAGAGAGGAGAGAGTCGCTGGCTTCTCCCCACCTGCCACCCTGAAAGATCTCCAGGTTGCGGACCGTCTGACCGTCAAGAACCATGTACGAATCCGTGGAGTAGGTAGTCAGGCCAGTCAGTTGCGATAAGGCAGCCTTCTGGGTCTCTGCAACATAATGGACGAGCGAGCCAGCAGCCCTTACGGCTAGCGGCAATCGGGCGCAACCGTAGCCCTCCAACGTCGCCACCTTGAAGTGCTCAAGCAAAGTCCGTTGAGTCACTTCCAGATCAAACCAGTAGTCATCAAGCTTGGTGACAGTGCACGGAAGCTCCACAGACTCATTGGCACTCTCAGCAAGGAGAAGCTCCCTTGGCTTGAGACGCTCCAATTCAGGGTGGACCCTGGCGTAAGGGAGTTGCGTGGTGGCAAACTCGCTGGTAGTTATGTCCACACAGGCAATCCCAGCCTTCTCACCTTCCCCGACCAAACTGACTAGATAGTTGTTGCTCCTGGCCTCCAGCAAGTTGGGCTCTACCACCGTTCCTGGCGTCACTACACGAACGACATCCCTGTCCACCAGGCCCTTGCCGGGAGGGCTCAGTTGCTCACAGATCGCCACCTTATGGCCCCGGTTGATGAGCCTCGCCACATAGTTATCCAAAGCGTGATAGGGTATTCCAGCCATGGGCACTCTGTGTCCTTTGCCCATCTCGCGCGCGGTCAAAACAAGGTCCAACTCTCGTGAAGCAACCTTGGCATCCTCATCGAACGTCTCGTAGAAATCACCGAGACGAAAGAAGACAATAGCCTCGCGGTGACTCTGCTTGACTCTGAGATACTGTCGTCTGAGCGGTGATACGGCCATTGCCATTATTCTACTACAAGGACTACATTGATACGAAGCAGTTCACCTGTTATCATGGCTCGGCCGGATTCAGCTGCATGCAAACAAAAACAATTGGCATCCACACTGACCCAGAATTCGAAGATTCCGTTGACCGGGAGCAAGTCAGACGAATAACCCGGGCTGTCCTTAAGGCCGAGAGTGTGAC
>JADFUZ010000026.1 GCA_015222295.1 Chloroflexota bacterium
CTTCAGGAGTCCTGCACTACCATCCCGACGCCAGGACCATCATACAAATTGGCGGGCAGACCTCGCTGGTGATAGAGCTGGAAGACGGGCTGAGAAAGCCATGGAAGGTCGTGTCCAATCCCCTTTGCGCCGCCGGCACAGGAAGGTTTATCGAGCAACAGGCCTACCGGCTTGGCATCAGCATGGATGATTTCGCCAGCCTGGCACTGCAATGCGAGGGCACTCCACCCCGAATAGCCGCTCGATGCAGCGTGTTCGCCAAGACGGACATGATCCATCTCCAGCAAAAGGGCGTGACGGTTGAGCCAATACTCTATGCTCTGTGCGAGAGCGTTGCCCGTATGGTTGGCTCTCTCAAGAAGGGCCCTTTCGCCGAGCCGGTCTATTTCGTCGGAGGCGTTGCGGCCAACAGGGCCATAGCCAAAGCCCTCAACGACGTGATCTCGGCAAGGAACAAGCGGCCGGTAGAGGTGATAATCCCGGATGACTACCTTCACGTGGAGGCGCTGGGGGCGGCCCTGCTCTCCGTGGGGAAGTCTTCCAAGAGCATCGAACTTCCGGCATCAGACGCAAAGCAGCGCTACTTTGAAATGCCCCCACTCAATGTCATAACCACCGAGGACAACGATACGGTCCGTACCATAGAGGACGAATGCACAGGCTATCTCGGCGTTGACGTTGGCTCCACCAGCACCAAGGCGGTGATAGTTGATGACTCGGGAGAAGTCCTGGCCAAGAGCTACCTGATGACTGCCGGAAGACCGGTTGAAGCGATCAGGCAGGTCTTCCGGAACCTGCGTCAGTATGGTGGAGACAGGGTGAGAATCACCGGCGTGGGTGTCACCGGTTCCGGCCGATACCTGGTCGGCAGCTTCATCGGAGCTGACCTCATCAAGAACGAGATCACCGCTCAGACGAGGGCCGCGTTTGAACTGGACCCTGAAGCCGACATCATCGAGATCGGCGGCCAGGACTCCAAGCTTGTCATCAAGAGGAACGGCGTGGTAGTGGACTACCACATGAACAAAGCGTGTGCCGCCGGAACGGGAAGCTTCATTGATGAACTGGCCGAAATGCTCGGCATTTCCGTGACCAACGGTGATTTCGCCCGGTTGGCCTTCGCCGCCCCCCATACCATTGACCTGGGCACAAGGTGCGCCTCATTCATGGCTCTCGCTGTGGCTTCCGCCCAGCAAGAAGGTGTGCCCCTGGAGGTAATTGTCGCCAGCCTATCCCTGGGCATCGCGAAGAACTACCTCTCCAAAGTGGTGGAAAACAGGAAGCTCGGCGACAAGGTTATCCTCACCGGGGCGGTATTCTACAACCAGGCCATCATCTCGGCGTTTGAACGGGAACTCCACGGGAGAAAGCTGACCGTCCCGGAGCACAAGGAAATAAGCGGCGCCATAGGTGTAGGGCTCCTGGCGAAAGAGACGATGGATGGCCGGGAATCGAAGTTCAAGGGGCTCCAGAACGTCGTGGACAGCAAGGCCACTTTCACTACGTTCACGTGCAAGGGGTGCGATAACAACTGCACCATTACGCGGATGGAAATGGCCGATGAGAAACCGACCTACTATGGCAGCAGGTGCGACCGCTATGATGCAGTTGCCGGGCAGGCAAAGCGAGAGACCTCCTTCGACGACCGGGAGAGGCTACTTTTCGGAGACTATGAAAAGAGCCAGGACACAGGCCCCTCGGTGGGAATTCCCCGAGCGCTCCTGATCTATGACCTTGCGCCGCTGCTTATCGGCTTCCTCAACGCACTTGGTGCCAGGTGCGTGCTCACCAGCAAGTCCACCGGTGACATCATCGCGAAGTCAGTCGACCTGAGCTACACCGATAGCTGTTTCCCCCTGAAACTCCTCCACGGACACGCCGCGATGCTTGATGATGTTGACTACCTGCTTTACCCATCCGCTATCAGGCTGGGCAAGAAGGACGGGGAAGAGAACCAGAAATACGCTTGTCCCCTCGTTCAGGCAGCCCCCTACATAATACGCAGTGCCCTCAACCTCGAGGAGCGGCTGCTGATACCGACGCTCGATTTCAGCCGGGGCGACGCAGACGTGATAGAGAACCTTAGCAACGCTGCCGTGGAGATGGGCTTCAGCAAGAGCCAAGGCAGGAAGGCGGCCATGGCCGGCATTAGGGCTCAGCACGATTTCGAGGCGGACCAGACACGTCTTGGCAAGAGGCTCCTGGAGGAGTTGCACCAGGGCAACAAGCTGGGCGTGGTTCTCTTTGCCCGGTCTTACATGTCGCAGGACTCGGGGGCCAACCTTGGCATAGCCGAGAAGCTGGCTCAGTTAGGCGTGGTGCCCATTCCGCTCGACTTCCTGCCCCTTGAGACGGTGAATCCCAAGGACTACCAGGACCGGCCGTACTGGCACTACGAGAGCAAATACATCGCTGGTGCTGCCATTACGGCAGCCGACCCACAGCTATATGGGCTGGCGTTGACGAATTTCGGCTGTGGCCCGAACTCGTTCATCCTCCGAATGGTGGAGGATATCATGGGCGAGAAGCCCCTGGGACAGCTGGAAATCGATGAGCATGCCGCCGAGGCCGGAATCGTTACCCGCCTGGAGGCGTTCGTCGATACAATAGAAGGATTCGCGCGGAGCGCTGCTCCCCATCCCGTCCCCCGTGAATCCATTTACCGGGGAGTGCCCACAATCAAGAAATCACACAAGGCATACCTGCTGGCTAACATGTCAGCGCATAGTTTAGCTATAGCTGCTGCCATGGAGGCCTATGGAGTCAAGGCGATTGTGCTTCCCGAGCCTGACGAACGTGACCTCCTACACGCCGACCGCGTCACATCAGGGGTGGAATGCTTGCCGTACCGCGTGACCCTGGGGAGCTACCTGAGATACTGCTATGAAAACGGCAACGACACCAGGAATGTCGAGGTGTTCATGGCCGGGGCCTACGGTCCATGCCGCCTGGGGCACTACGCCGGGGAGCAAATGCAGACCTTCAGGAAGCTGGGCATCGACCTGCCGATGCGGACCAGCGTCTCAAACGATGGCTATCGCGACACGAATCTGGGCCTCCGTTTCATGCGCCTCACCTGGAGGGGCGCCGTCGCCATGGACTCTTTGTACAAATTCCTGTGGCGCACACGTCCCTACGAGAAACAAGCGGGGGCAGCAGACGCGCTGTTCCAAGAATACACCCTGAGGATTGCAGACCGCATGCGCCAGAAAGAAGATGTTGCTGACCTCATGTCGCAGGCCACCAGCGCCTTCAAGTCCCTCATCGACCCCGATATGCCCAGAAGACCGCTGGTGGGCATCAACGGGGAAATCTTCTTGCGGTCCAACAGATTCAGCAACAACAACCTTGTAGGAGTATGCGAGGACGCCGGGCTGGAAGTCATCGTGTCTCCCATGGGAGAGTGGATGAAATACATCTCATATCGATATATTGAGGATGCTACCAGGGACCGGTACTTCCGAAAGCTGGCAAGGGGCTACTTACAGAAACACGTACAGGACCACGACGAACGCTCCGTGGAAAGCCGCACCGAGGGCCTGATTCACGAGAGAGAGCCTTCGACAGAACACCTGCTGTCGTATTCTCGCCTCTGGCTTTCCCCGAAATGTGGCAGCGAGGCGGTCCTGAGTCTGGGCAGCGGCGTCGAGTGGATGGAGAACCCCGAGTTCGCCGGGGTGATATCAGTGATGCCTCACGGGTGCATGCCGGGTGGAATCGTGGCGGCGATGTCGGAGAGGATCAGCGCGCTCTACCAGAAGCCCTGGATAAACGTCACCTACGACGGTATCATGGAGACAAACAACCTCACCAGGGTCAACAACTTCGCCGAGATCATCAGGTTCTGCCGCCAGGAAGCGAACAAACAGGCCTAGGCAGACCTGCTTCGTTTGATCACGGGGTCCCGGCAAGGGCGACGTCACATAGCCATGGCAGCCCACAAGGCAAGCACTGAAAATGGCGGCAAAGAGACAGGGAGATAGACAGCCCCTGATGCACGCCCATCTGTTCGGTGAGTTCCTGATGGGCGACGATAGCCTCCGTGTATATGAGGGCAACGAGTTGCTCTTCGCCTCACGGGAAGATAGGCTGCTGCCATTGCTCAAGTACATCGAACAGTTTGCCCCTTACCATCAGCAGGTGCTGGTGTTCGACAAGATAATAGGTAATGCCGCCGCCTTGCTGTGCGTCAAGGCGGCCTGCCGCGTGATCTACAGCCCGCTGGGAAGCGAACTGGCCATCAACACGCTGGACAGATACCGTATCGAATACCACCTCACCAGGGTCGTGCCGTACATCCAGAGGATTGACGGGGAAGCTATGTGCCCCATGGAGGAACTGTCGCTGGACAAGGAGCCTGAGGAGTTCTACGAACTGATCAAGGACACCACCAGTAGACCTCAGGATTAAGGAGTTGGCTCAAAGGAGGGGCTTTGGAGAAGACAAGACTGGGCCAGACGGACCTGATGGTATCGAAGCTGGGTTTCGGCAGCATCCCCATTCAGAGGATCCCCGAAGACGAGGCAGTGGCGGTTATCAGGAGATGCCTGGAACTCGGTATCACCTACCTTGACACTGCCAACGCGTACACCACCAGTGAAGGGCGCATAGGGAAGGCGATCGCAGGAGAGCGCGACGGGCTCATCCTGAGCACGAAGTCACAGGCCCGGACCCGTGAGGGCATAGCCAGCCATCTGAAGCAAAGCCTTGACCAACTCGGGGCCAAATACATCGACCTGTACCTGTTCCACAATGTCAGCGACCTCAAGAACCTGGAAACGGTGCTTGATCCCCACGGGCCGATGGCTGTACTCAAGGAGGCCAAGAGGACGGGGCAAATCAAACACATTGGAATCACCTCGCACCAGATAGACACGGCCAAGGAGGCAGTGAAATCGGACCAGTTTGAGACCATCATGTTTCCCTTCAATGTCGTTGCCTGCGAAGCAGCCGATGAACTGTTACCACTGGCCAGGAAGCACGACGTCGGATTCATTGCCATGAAGCCGTTGGCCGGGGGAATGCTGGATGACGCCACCACGGCCTTCAAGTTTCTTCTCCAGTTTCCCGACGTGGTCCCAATCCCTGGTATAGAGAGAATACCTGAGATAGAGGAGATCGTTGGAGTGCTGGAGGGACCGCGGGAAATGAGCGCTGCCGAGCAGGAAAACATGCGGCGGCTCAGGCAGGAAACGGGGAACCAGTTCTGCCGCCGTTGTGACTACTGCCAGCCCTGCACGGTGGAAATACCCATCTCAACGGTGATGGCATTCCCCAGCATAGCCAGGCGCATGCCGCGAGAGAGCCTGGTATCGGGGTTCCTTGCCGATGCAATGGAAAAGGCCGCCAATTGCACCGAGTGCGGCGACTGCGAAGAAAGGTGTCCCTACCACCTTCCCATCAGAGAAATGATAGCCAGTTACGTCGAACTGTACCAGGCGCTCAAGAATACGTAGCACAACGAGACAGCTTCAAGATATGTTGTCGGAACTCACTGAGGGACAATCCCGCTGGAGCAGTCCTGATAGGCAAGTCAAGCCGCTACTTATCAGCGCTACCTAGCGGAAACAGATAGCGCAGTTTGAGATAGTGAAGTATGTGATCTCGGTGTCTGTGTTGCCGTTCCGGTCAGACACCGTCACAATGATAGCAACACGCCCCGTCCCCGACGGCGCCTTCCACGTAATCTCCGAACCCGTACCGGAGATTTCGCCCTTCTCAGCCTCCCATTCATAGCTCAGCCTGTCGCCGCCCTTGACCACACACTCGATGTCGCAGCTTCTGTTTTTTAGTATTACGTAGCCGCCCAGGGATTCCTCCAGGTACTTGTGCTCCGCAGTGGCAATCACGTCCTTGATCTTCGGCGGACCAGTGTCTCCCACGTCGATTGTCACTGACTCCGTGGCTGACTTGCCCTGACCGTCGCTGACCACAACCGTGATGTCGTAAGTGCCGTCTCTCCGGGGAGCAATCCAGGTAACAACTGGCCCTTCGCCAGAGATATCGCCTTTCTCGGCCTTCCACTCATAGCTCAGACTGTCGCCATCGGGGTCTTCGGCACTGCATTCAATACGGCACTCGTCCTCGGGGGAAAGCATGTCCTCATCGGCCTCAAGGCTGACGATCTCTGGCGGATGATTTGCCGCCGCCAGCGCAGTCACAAAACCACTGCCTTCCTGCGGCTTGCTGCCGTCCTCTTCCGGTGCCACCTGGGTTTCCACTGCCGTCTCTCCGACAAGCGCACTGAACTGCACACTGAGTTCCTCTCGGAACTGCTGGACTTCCTCTGATCCTCTTACGTCCTGAATGGTACTCGCCAAAGCCGCGCTTGACTCGTCAATGACAAACAGGATTCCCTGTGTCGCCCACTCAGGCATTTTCCCCAGCACAATGGCCAGGATTCGCTGCTGGCCAATATGGTCGTATTTCAACCTGTCGACCAGTCCCCTGACATCCTTTCCTTCCTGCCTGGCTTGTTCCGTCCACCCAAGGGCCTCCCCAAACTGCTCGTAGAACGTCCGGCACTGTCTTGCACCGAGTATGTACTCTCGCTGGTCGCACAACTCATGGATTGCCAGAGCGTCCTCGTCAGCAAACCTCAATGACAGCCTGGCCTTGTGTTGGGCATCAAGAACAGAGAGAAGACGGACGGCTCTGCTCCAATCCTTGAGAAAGTAAAAGGGCGACCCGGGCAGAATACCTGGGTCGGAAACCCCACCAATGGAAACAGCCCCCTGCTGCCCGGCACTGACGGGCACGGTGGTGAACGTGACAGCCAGCACCAGAAGACTGCCGAGAATAGCCAGGAGCTTTTTATTCACACTTCTCTACTTGCTGGTGAAATCCCGGGGGCACACATCAGTATACAACGCATCAAGAACGGGATAGTTTAGTCTGTAGCTCCGCAAATATGACCGTCTCGCTCTCTTGACCTCATTTAGATACTGTAACATAGCCTCATTCCGTACAGTGTGTCAAGGTCTGACTGGTATCGCAGTTCGCGAGTGTACGTGGCGCAGGCATTCCCGCACCTGAACTCACATAATACTGCGGAGGGGTTCTTCCTGTCAAGCTTTTGTACTCGTCCGTATGATTAGTGACACTTGACCTCCTTTTTCTGACTTTGCTGATGGCGTTGGAGAAACTGCTGTGGTGTGAGGTATCCCAATGCCTGCTTTGGGCCGATACTATCATACACCTCTTCCCATTTCAGGAGAGTTTGATTCAATTCCCAGTTCTCAAAGCTGCTGTCGGTTACTTCGTAGAACTCTTCGGTATGTGTTCCGTGTGACCATCTAGCCTGGGGGAGCGTGGCTGCAAGGCAAATAGCTTTATGCCCTACCAGGCGGTCGCGGGCGGGCGGTGGGCTATATGATCGGTGCGATCCGGATCGAGTCGATGCCGGTCACCTACCTGTCGTAGAAGCTATGCCTGCTGTAACTCGCTCCGAAGCGTGTTCAAGAGTCTCTGCTCGTTGCTAGCGTGGGCTTCAATGAGACTACGTATTTTGTCTATGTTGGCCTTCATGCCCCACCCATTCGCTTCCCATACCTCAACGCGCAGTCCCCCCGCCGCCAGGTCAGCAGCGTCTTTCCTCAACTTGGCGACCCGGTTTCTGAGGTCATCATGCTCACGCAGCAGGGTATCGAGGGCTGAAGCGAGCTCAGCGTTCCCGTGCTTCTGGAAGGCTTCCAACAGGGATGTCTCCTCCCGCTGGAAATGAGCCCGCAGCCCTTTGTCAATTGCCTCCAGTGCGTCCTGCCACTGACGGAGGCCTTCTCCTTTGTCGTCCAGACTCCTGGCGACAAAGTAGCCCTTGGTCTTGTCCGACTGTAGTTCCACCAGTGCGTCCAGGTCGCTGCTCACCCGTTCAAGGCCGTGCAGATCCTGGTGGATTCCGTTGTGCTCGTCGAGTATCTGATCTATCAGGGCAAGTGTTTCTTTCACAGTGGTACCTCCTCATGGAGATGATGCAGTTCTCCCCTTCCTGGAAACATCTATGCTACCTTCCATAGAAGAATCTGAGCGGCCTGAGATGGCGCCAGACATCATCGCAAGCAGCCAGCTCCTCTTCTGATAGAGTCAACTCGGCGGCTCCCAGGTTCTCCTCCAGCTGCTTGAGGGAAGTAGCGCCGAAGATGGTTGAGGTAATGGTGTTGCTTCTCAGTATCCAGGCCAGGGAGAACCGGGCCAGGCTCTGGCCGCGCGCGCTGGCGATCTCCTGGAGGCGGGCTACAGCTTCGAAGTTGCCGGCCGACCAGTAGCGTTCGTAGTACATCTGCCCGATGCTATCAAGAGCGAACCTGCCGTCCCTGGGCGGCGGCTTGTTGGGGTCGTGCTTGGCGGTCAGCAGCCCTCCAGCCAGGGGGTTGTAGACGGTCACGCCAACCCCTTCGCTGTCGCACAGAGGCAGCAGTTCATATTCGATGTCGCGGGTGAGCAAATTATACGGCGACTGAATGCAATCGAATCGCGCCAGGTGATAGAGGTCGCTGACCCATAGCGCCTTGCAAAGCTGCCAGGCGCGAAAATTGGAGCAGGCTGTGTAGCGCACCTTCCCCTGGCGGACCAGGTCGTCCATGGCGCGCAAGGTCTCCTGGATGGGTGTGTCGTAGTCGGGAAGGTGGGCGTAGTATAGGTCAACGTAGTCGGTGCCCAGCCGCCGCAGGCTGTGCTCTATTGCCTGCATTATGTGCTTTCGCGACAGGCCGACATCGTTGGGGCCCGGCCCCATCCTGTTTGCCACCTTGGTTGCCAGGACCACGGACTGGCGCTCTCCCCTGAGGGCCTGCCCAACGATTTCTTCAGACCTTCCCTGTACGTACTGGTCAGCGGTATCGAAGAAGTTGACGCCAGCAGCCAGTGCGGCCTTCAGTATGCTGGTGGCTTCAGCTCCATCCACCTGGCTGCCGAAGACCATCGTGCCAAGGCACAATTCGGAGACCTTGAGGCCAGTCCTTCCGAGTCTCTTGTACTGCATAGCGATATCCTCCTGACCGGTCAGGCTATTCTGATATCCGCTGCCGGGAAATCCCAGGGCGTGTACTCGTTCATGTGATTGGTGACGCCGCGCTTGCTGCCATCGGCCGGTAAAGGCC